>JBBSJN010000123.1:0-9084 GCA_038257235.1 Chitinophagales bacterium | reverse complement strand
CCGAACAAAAAAATCAGTTATTGATACGGTAATGGGGGTTTACAGACCCTTAACTGAAGATCGTGTATGGCTCCTGGTCAATGCAGAGCCTTTATTGGACGAAAGCGGAAATGTAAAAGAGGTAATATGTTGCTTTAGTGATATAACAAAAAGAAAGGAAGCAGAGGAAAAAATGATCTGGCTTTATCAATGCCTTGAGATCAGAGCAATGGAACTTGCGAACATGAATTCAGAGTTGGCAAAATTTGTAAATGTAGCAACGCATGATCTTCAGGAGCCTCTCCGAATGGTTAGCAGTTTTACACAGCTATTGAAAAAGAAATACGAGAATCAACTGGATGAAAAAGCGATAGAGTATATCAATTATGCAGTTGAGGGTGCCGGGAGGATGAAGAAATTGTTATTAGATCTACTGGTATACTCCCGGTTTATTGGAAATAAAGAAGGATTTATTAAAGTTGACTTTAACAAGGTTGTTGAGCAGGTCTCCAAAACACTTTCCAAAGAGATTTATGATTCAAATACAGAGCTAAGTATCCCGGAATTACCACATATATATGCCAATGAGGTAATGATTACACAACTCTTTGAGAATATCATTGCAAATGCTATTAAGTTTAAAGGTGAGGATAATTCTAAAATAAAAATTGAATTCATTAATGCTGAAAACCATTATCAATTCAGCATTACTGACAATGGTATTGGCATTGCTCCGGAATATTCAGAAAAAATATTTGAGCTGTTTCAGCGATTACATAGTGGAAACCAGTTGTATGGTGGAACAGGCGTTGGTTTAGCCGTTTGTAAAAAAATAACAGAATTGCATAACGGTTCGATTTGGGTAACCTCAAAAGAAGGACAGGGAAGTACTTTTTATTTTTCAATTTCCAAAAATCTTAATCCGGAAAATGAATAAGTACAAAAAACAAATATATCTGTTTTTGACTGGTTGTCTTGTGATAGTAATCGGCAGTTTTGCTTTTTTGTTTTTCAACTTCAGCAAACAAATTTTGATGAGCAGTAATATTACAAAGATTGAAAGAAATATCTCTTTGACAGATTCCTTAATCAGCAATCTGTTATCAATGGAATCAGATAAAAGAGGTTTTCAGTTAACAGGCTCTGTTGAATATTTAAAGAATATTTATGCGCTTAAGTTTAATTCCAAAGCGATTGTAAGGAAATTTCGAAAAACAAAAGGCGACACAAAGACTTTACAGATCATTTCTCAGATTGATTCGTTAATGGAAATTAAGTTAATAAATCTTGACAGTGGCATATTGATTTATAAAACACAGGGCTTAGAAGCTTCCGTTGATTTCATGAAAATTGAAAGTAAGATACAATCCAGAAAACTGTTACACGAAAAGCTTGATCTAGTCAAATCTAAATGGCAAGCCAGTTGGAATGAGAATATTATAGCGATCAATAAAAAGAGCAGGCAAAATATAACAGACCTGTTAATCTTATTGGTAGTTTTCATTATCATGATGATCAAAACTGCCGATGTGATCAAAAAGGCACAGGAAAAAATAATAAAAAACCATTTTAAATTCAAAGAGGCGCAAAGTATCGCTAAAATTGGAAGTTGGGAATGGGATATGCACTCTAATAAACTAAGGTGGAGTCAGGAGCAATTCAGATTATTTGGAGAAGAAAGGGGTGATTTTGCTCTGACCTACGATGGCTATCTTAGTCATTTGTCTGTTATTGACAGAGAAATTGTGGAGAAAAAAATTAGTCTTGCAGTTGAGGGAAAAGAAGCGTTTAGTTTTGAACATGAAATTATCCGGAAGGATGGGTCAAAGTTGATGGTGTTTGAACAGGGTACCGTTCAATTTAACCAACGTAATGAACCGATTGGCATGTTTGGAACAACACAGGATATTACGAAACAAAAAACTGCTGAGAAGGAAATTGCAAGAGCTAAAGAAAAATTGCAGGAATTATTTGATAATGCAGCAGATGGTATTTATCAAAGTACAAAAGATGGCAAATTTATTATAGCTAATCCTTCTATGGCAAGAATTTTTGGTTACGAATCACCAGAAGATTTAATTAGTTCCGTTCAAAACATTGGTCAAGAAATATATGCCAATCCAATAGAAAGAAATAAAATGGCCGATTGGATTATGGCAAATGGGCATGTTGAGAATTATGAAGTGCAGGTGCTAACCAGAGAAAAAGATATTATTTGGGTAAGTGCTAATATTCGCATTGTACGCAAAGATGATGGAGAAATAGATTATTTCGAAGGGGTTCTTGAAGATATAACGGATAAAAAAAATGCGGAAGCAGCATTGAGTAAGATTCAGAAGAAATATCAGGATATTTTTGATAATACACTTGATGGAATATCACAGAGTACTGTAGAAGGGAAATTTATTATGGCTAATGCATCGATGGCGAAAATATTAGGCTACGATTCTCCGGAGGATTTGATCAATTCTGTAACAAATATAGCAACACAGGTATATGCCAATCCAGTTGAAAGGACAAAGATGGTAGAGAGGATCAAAGAAAATGGATTAGTTGAGAATTATGAGATTCAAATGCTGACAAAGGAAAACTATGTTATTTGGGTGAGTGCTAATATCTTGGTTGTCTTTAAAAATGATGGAAGTATAGATTATTTTGAAGGCACCCTGGAAGACATTTCCGATAGAAAAGAATCTGAAGAGCAGTTAAAAAACCTGTCGAACAGACTTCAATTGGCTATTAAAGCCACAGGCATTGGCATATGGGACTGGGATATGGTTAATAATAGCACTATCTGGGATCATGAAATGTACAAGATGTATGATGTGGAGCCGTTGAATTCAATTGATGTTACTCAAGCATGGGCTGCAGCGTTACATCCTGAAGACCTGGATCGGGTAAACAAAGAGCTTCAGTTGGCTGCCAGTGGAGAAAAAGAGTTTGATACAGAGTTTCGTGTAATCTGGAGAGATAAATCGATCCACTATATTCAGGGGAATGCTATTGTTCATCGTCATCAGAACGGAATGCCTTTGCACATGGTGGGAACCAACAAAGATATTACAGTCGAAAAATTGGCGGAAGAAGAAATATTACAATTGAACAAAAGCCTGGATCAGTTTGCAAATATTACAGCACATGATCTGCAGGAACCTATTCGTATGGTAAGTGGTTTTCTTGGATTATTAGATAAAAAATATAATGATAAGCTGGATGAACAGGGCAAAAACTATATCCACCTTGCAAAAGACGGTGCTGACAGGATGAGTATTTTGATAAGAGATCTCCTGGAGTTTTCAAGATCCGGTAATAAAGCAGCCAAACAGGAACATGTTGATCTTTCTGTTGTCATGGACCTTGTAAAAAGAGATATGAGTATTGTTACAGCGGATACAAATGCAGTTATTGATTTACCATCAGGATTACCCGTCATTACCGGGACACAAAGTGCTATTTATCGTTTGTTCCTCAATTTGATAAGTAACGGTATTAAGTTTCGGAAGAAAGATATTTCACCAGAAGTAAAATTGGCCGTAGGAGAGGATGCAGACTTCTGGAAGTTCACCCTGCAGGACAACGGCATTGGTGTAGCCCAGAAAGATCAACCAAAATTGTTTCAGGCTTTTCAACGGTTGCATCGAAAGGAAGTGTATCCCGGTACTGGTCTTGGTCTGGTTACCTGCAAAAAAATTGTAGAAATCCATGGTGGTAAGATATGGATGACATCGGTTGAAGGAGAGGGCACTGCATTTCATTTCACTTTACCAAAAAACGGAATTTTGAATTAAGGGAAGGAATAAATTTTTTAAATTCAGACAGGGTTAAGTATGAAAGAATCTGTTACAATAGATTATGAATTGGAAATACTTCAACAGGAATTGGAGAGGGTAAAGAGTGAGAAGAATTTACTGGAAAGCCAAATGGACCTGATGTTAAAGGAGATGAATCATTTTACCTATATCGTCTCACATGATTTGCAGGCGCCTTTACGAATGGTTACCGGGTTTCTGGAACTGCTTGAAAAAAAATATGGGGCTAATCTGGATGAAACCGCAACAAGCTATATTAACTATGCGGTGAAAGGATCTATAAAAATGAAGAACCTGATCTTTGACCTCTTAGCCTATTCAAGGTTGAATACAATTCCCCGGGAAATAACTGAAGTTGATCTTAATGAAGTAGTGGAAGGTTTAAGGGAAAAATTAAAAACTGAAATTGAAACGACAGGTGCTTCCATATATTCAGGTAAACTGCCTGTTGTGCTGGCAGATAAGAAACAGATGGAGCAAATGCTGTTTCACCTGCTTGGTAACGCAATTAAATTCCAGGATCATAATACGCCGGCGATTAATATTACTGCAACTAAAGAACAGGCTATGTGGAAACTGG
Organism: Chitinophagales bacterium; assembly: GCA_038257235.1. GTDB lineage: Bacteria > Bacteroidota > Bacteroidia > Chitinophagales > Chitinophagaceae > JJ008. Next base: position 4,716 of record JBBSJN010000123.1, on the reverse strand, counting down.
CAATAAAGGATAATGGCATTGGCATCCAGGCTTCTTTTTTTGAAAAGATATTTGTTGTGTTCAGAAGATTACATTCCGATGAGCAGAAATATTGCGGAACAGGAATCGGGCTGGCTATGTGTAAGAAAATAATTGAGTTACATGAAGGAACAATTTGGGTGGAATCAGAAGTAAAAAACGGGAGTACTTTTTTTGTTAAGTTACCGGTTATGACATAATATTTTTTAATATTTTAAAATCTATCGTATGAATGAAGTACATATTTTATTGGTAGAGGATAATGAAGGTGACATTATTCTCACGGAAGAAGCTTTTAAGGACATGAAACTGGAGAACAAGATTTCTATTGTAAGAGATGGTGAAGAAGCGTTGCGCTTTCTGAAAAAAGAGGGAGAGCATGCAGCAGTAACTACTCCTCAATTGATATTAATGGACATAAACCTTCCGGGGCTTGATGGAAAGGAGTTGTTGGACATAATCAAAAAGGATGAAGAGTTGAAAGAGATTCCGGTGGTGATGCTTACCAGTTCTGCAGCGGACGAGGACATCAGTGAATGCTATGACAAGCATGTTAACTGGTATATCACAAAGCCGATTGATTACGACAAGTACACAAAAGTGATGCATGAGATTGAGGCATTTTATGTTTCGTTTGTACCTTATCCAAAAAGTGGCAGGTAATATTTAAAGCAGCTAATAGAGAGACGAAATAATAAATGGCTGCTGGTATTTTTTTTAATTAAATCAATTCTATGAATGAAATTCAGATATTATTAGTAGAAGATAATGAAGGGGACATATTACTAACGCTGGAAGCTTTTAAGGAAATCAAAGTAAAGAATACCATTACAGTGGTAAAGGATGGGGAAGAAGCTATTGATTTTTTAAAAAGGCAAGGGCAATATACAGATAGTATTTTACCGCATTTAATTTTGCTGGATATTAATATGCCAAAGATTAATGGTATAGAAGTATTGGAATTTATCAAGAAGGATGAAAAACTGAAAAGGATTCCGGTTGTCATGTTAACAACATCTTCTTCGGAAGCAGATATTGCAGAATGTTATGAAAAGTCTGCCAATTGCTTTATTACCAAACCACTTGATTTTGGTAAATTTTTAAATGTAGTTGAGGCCATTGAGACATTCTGGTTCTCTGTTGCCCAATTACCTAAAAAAGCTTCGTAATGCAGGGTTCTAATAAAGGGATAAAAATTCTTTTAGTTGAGGACAATGAAAGTGACAGGTATTTGCTGGAAAGTATCCTGGACACTTCAGTAATCAAAGTAGATAAACTAACTCCTGCTGATTCTGTTGCTTGTGCCACTGAATTACTCGAAAAAGAGAGTTTTCATATAATTATTCTTGACCTTACTTTGCCGGATAGTTCCGGCGTTGAAACATTCAGGTCAATACGAAACTTTTCGGGTAAAATTCCAATAATCATTCTGTCTGGCCTTTCTGATATGAAAATTGCAATGGAAGCAATTTTACTTGGTGCGCAGGATTATTTGTTGAAAGACGGACTCAGTGAGAGTTTATTGACCAAATCTATTTTGTATAGTATTGAAAGAAACAAAAATATTGAAGAACTCAGAAATTATAATGAACAGTATTTATTGATTCGTAAATCTGAATTAGAAGCCATCAAAAGCCTGGAGTTGGCAAGTCAGATCATACATGCTTCGATGGATTCTATTGTGTGTATAGATAAGTATGGGAAAATTATTGCATGGAATCCACAATCAGTAAAATTATTTGGCTGGCAGGAAAACGAAATACTAGGAAAAACCCTGACTGAAACCATCATTCCTGATGAATATAAAGAGATACATGAAACCGGCATTAGGATATTTATGCAAACCGGGAAAGAGTCTTTCATAAACAAATTAATCGAGATCATAACTATTGACAAAACAGGAAGAAGAATTCCTGTTGAATTTAATTTTGTACAGATAAATGAAGATGGGACACACTTTTATTGTGCATTTATAAGGGATGTTTCTTTAAGAAAGTTTACTGAACGTAAGAAGGAAGAAAGTATTGCGAATAAGTTGATATTGGGAGATTATACAAAGTCGTTAAGTCGGGTAAAAGATCTCGGTGAAATATATTCGTTAACTATTGATATCATACAAAAGATATTTCATGTTGAGAAAGTAGCCATTCTTTTATTCAACGAGAATTTAAAAATTGAATATGTGGCTGACAGAAATCTATCTGAAAAGTATAAGAAGGCTGTATTCGGATTTGATCTTAGTCCATATGAGGAGCAAATGGCATTGCCGCACTACGTTGAAGAAATAAATAAAGAATTAGTTGGCGATATACTATTTCCTTTTTTGCAGGAGGAGGGGATTGTTTCACTGGTTTATATTCCCTTGATTCATCAGCAAAAGTTATTAGGAAGGGTAATGCTGTACTTTTCTGAAAAACATACTTATAGTAACGAAGAAAAATTATTGATAGAAACTATTGCAGGTAATTTGTCTTTTTCAGTTTCGGAGATTCGTATTTTGGATGATCTCAAAAAAAGTGAAGAAAAATATCGCACACTTATCGAACAGGCCTCCGATCCCATTATTATATATTCGCTGGACGGCAAAATAATAGATTATAATACTTTATTTATGTCCTCAACTGGGTATACAAAAAAGGATGTAAAAGATTTGCGGTTAGTCGATTTGCTTTTTAAAGAAGATCTAAAAACCCGACCTTTGGTATTTGACAAAATAATAACAGGTGACCCGGTACAGGATATCAGGAACGTAAGAAGGAAAAACGGTTCAATGATGTTTGCTGAGCTCAATTCCAAAAAAATGCCCGATGGGAATGTAATGGTAATTGCCAGGGATATAACAGAACGAAAAAAAACGGAAGCTGCACTGAAAGAAAGCGAGGCGAAATACCGCACTCTGGTGGAAAAGGCAGTTGATGCTATCGCTTTATATAATGCTGATGGTATTGTTTTCGATACGAATGCCGGGGCAGTTATATTGCTTGGGTATGAAAAAGATGAATTAATCGGGATGTCTTTGAAAGACATACTTACGCCAGAGGAGATGGAATTAAATCCAATCAGGTATGATATTTTGCAGAGTGGTGATTCGACGATCCGTCAGTGGAAGATGAAAAGAAAAGATGGAAGTATCGTTGAAACAGAAGTGAGGTCTCAACAACTGCCGGATGGTCTTTTTTTATCTGTTATCCGGGATCTGACAGAAAGGTTAAAATCCGAAAGGCAGCTTGAAGAGTCTTATGAAGCCATACGCAGACTCACCAGTCATATTCAGAACATAAGGGAGGAGGAGAGGACGGAAATTGCTAAGATCATTCATGATGATTTAGGACAAAAATTGACAGTACTTAAAATGGATATCTCCTGGTTGAAGTTGAAGATTGAGGATAACAATGAATCTGTAGGTGCCAGAGTGAATGAAATTTTAAAAATGCTTGACGAAACGGTGGCAACAGTTAGGCGGTTGTCATTGGATCTGCGACCAAGTTTGCTGGATGATCTTGGTCTGGTTCCGGCAATGGAATGGCATTTAGAAGAATTTGAAAACAGATTTAAAATAGCAACTAAATTTGTACACGAGATAGATGAAACAGAACTATCCGATGCCGTTAAAACGTCATTCTTCAGGATATTTCAGGAATCACTCACCAATGTAGGGGAACATTCACAGGCAGAGTGTGTAACAATAACTATAATTAAAAGGGAAAAAAGCCTGACCTTATCTATCGATGATAACGGTATTGGATTTAATACACAAACCCAGCCTGAAAGAAAAACGCTAGGTATATTGGGTATGGAAGAAAGGATGTCCACGATTGGTGGAAAATATATGATTAAAAGCGAAAAAGGAAAGGGCACTGAAGTTCTTGTTCAATTACAACTAAATTAATTGTAAATTGATATTCGAATGTTAAAGATTCTAATTGCAGATGATCATGCTATTGTCCGTAAAGGATTAAAGCAGATATTGATTGAACAATATCCCGCTGCGGTAATTGGTGAAGTTGGAGATGTTGAAATGTTGATTACATCCATAAATAAAGAAAATTGGGATATTGTAATATGTGACATGAGTATGCCGGGTCGCAGCGGGCTTGATGCATTGAATCATATAAAACAAACCAACCCTCAATTACCGGTTCTTATCATGAGTATGTATCCTGAAGAACAGTATGCTGTGCGGGTCTTAAAAGCAGGTGCTGCTGGCTTTTTAGGTAAAGAAACAATACATGATGATATCGTAAAAGCTATTGAAACGATAAGACTGGGTAAAAAGTTTATTACCGCGGCAGTGGCTGAAAAACTGGCTGATGCTTTGGATTTCAGTAACCAACGATCTTTGTATGAAACACTTTCTGATCGGGAGTTTGATGTGTTTAAACTGCTTGCTTCTGGTAAGTCTGTTACCGAGATTGGTGAACAGTTATTTTTAAGCGCAACTACTATCAGTACCTATCGTTCAAGAATAATGGACAAATTGAATATGAAGTCAAATTCAGATTTGACCAGGTATGCCCTCGAAAAAGGCCTTATTTAAACGACAGAAAATAAATGTTTACATGAAGGCGAATCTCTTCCCCCGGGCAAGGATGTATACTAACTGTTAGTATACCCTATAAGTAACTGTACTATAGTAATATTTACCCGGCTTGTATTGTTGTATATTCTGCCTAAGTGGTTATCCTTAACTGCTTTTAT
>JBBSJN010000122.1:0-9094 GCA_038257235.1 Chitinophagales bacterium | reverse complement strand
TTTCTGTATCCCCTTTTTTGAAATGGAGATAAACTTAATTGATTCAAGAAATGTATCAATTAAATTGTGATAAAACTGTTTTGCAATCTTCAACCTTTCCTTTTCTGTTTTTTCAGGAAATGCAATTAACAAATTCTTCATTACAACATCCCGGCGATACTTAAATACATAAAAGACAAATCCATAAATACCATCTGAAATAATATCCAGAATGCGAAAAGGTAGTAAAGAAATTAACCAGAGAAATCCGTATACAATGTAATACATACCAAACAAAGATAAAAACTACAAAACTATGTTTTGAACTAAATGACTCTTCTTAGGATAATCTGTATTAAAATGTAACCCTCTGCTTTCCTTCCGGAAAGTGGCGCCTTTTACAATAAGATAGCCAACAGTAATCATATTCCTTAGCTCAAGCAATTGAGGCGACACCGTGCTGCTGCTATATAATTTTTCTGTTTCCTCCCAAAGCAAATCTAACCGGCGCATAGCTCTTTGCAAACGAATATCATTTCTAACAATACCAACATAATCACTCATCAGCAATTGCAATTCTTTTAAACTTTGTGTAATCAGGATCATCTCTTTCGGCTCGGATGTTCCCCCGGCATTCCAGTCAGGAATTTCGTTTTCAATATTTTCCCAGTTTACAAAAGATGAGCTGAACGACTCTGACAATGTACTTGTGCTATCTAAAAAACAGCGGTGCGCAAATACCATTGCCTCTAATAATGAATTACTGGCTAAACGATTAGCACCATGCAAGCCTGTTGACGAACATTCACCACAGGCATACAGATTTTTAATAGAGCTTCTTCCCCACTCATTCGTTTTAATCCCCCCGCAACTATAATGTGCTGCAGGTGCTACCGGTATCATATGCTTAGTCATATCAATACCAATAGATAAACATTTCTCATAAATATTCGGAAAGTGTTCCGTAAACTTTTCTTTATTGAAATGGCGGCAATCCAGCCATACATGCTCCGTACCAGTAATTTTCATTTCACTATCGATAGCTCTTGCCACAATATCTCTCGGTGCCAGATCTTTTCTTTCATCATACTTTTCCATAAAGGCCTCGCCATGTGTATTCCTAAGAATACCTCCATCGCCACGAACAGCTTCCGTTATTAAAAATGCCTGACCTCTTGCACCAGCTTCATACAAAGCTGTTGGATGAAACTGAATGAACTCCATATTCTCCACCCTTCCTTTTGCCCGATACACCATTGCCACACCGTCACCAGTTGCTATTGAAGGGTTAGTTGTTGTACGATAAACTTGTCCGTTACCACCGGTCGCCAACAAAGTAATTTTTGAAAGAATTTTTTCAATCTTATTCGTTGTTAAGTTTAGCACATACACACCAAAACATTCTACATCAGGAGTTGATTTATGTACCAGGTAGCCTAAATGGTGTTGTGTAATGATATCAACAACAAAACAGTGCTGTACAAACTCAATATTTTTTTGTCTGTCCACTGCATTAATCAAAGCTCTTTCCATTTCCTTGCCAGTCACATCTTTATAATGTAAGATCCGTGACTCGGAATGACCACCTTCCATTCCCCTTTTATAATCGCCATCCTTTTCTTTATCAAACCTTGCACCCCATTCAATAATTTCATTCACTCTTTCCGGACCTTCTTTCACCACAATCTCCACCACTTCTTCATTACATAATCCGTCACCTGCAATCAATGTATCTTCAATATGTTTTTCAAAACTATCATTCTCCCAATCATTCACAACGGCAATACCACCTTGTGCATACTTCGTATTGGTTTCATCCGCCGCCGCTTTCGTCATCACCAGCACTTTCTTATCCGGAAACTGATCCGCCATTTTCAAAGCATAGGTAAGCCCTGCTATTCCCGATCCAATTACTAAAATATCTGTTTGTTGCATACCCCTTTCCCCTAAAGGGGAATTTTAATTACTAAATAATAATTTTCTCTTTTCTTTTTGTTACCAGCTTCAGCTTTTCATGGCATCGTCTGTTGTGTCACTCCCTTGTACTTTCCGTTTTCATGGCATCAGATACTACATCTGCTAAAGCAAAACTATTCCTTATCAACTGAATTAAAATAATCAACCGCACCTTTTACAATAAAAAATTGTGCAAGAGCATAGGTTACTATTATCATTAAACTTGCAAATTCAAAAGGCTGATAAAATTTGTTCAATGCAAGCAATGAGTCAGACGAAACGAACAGCAACGCACCAATCATCATCCATTTCCCCGCCTCCTTGTTTCTTATAAATAACATATGTAATGCCAGCATAAACATAAAACTGATTACGATGCCGTAAATACGTACTGGCAATTTCATATCGTCAAGATAAGGGGACAAGAAACTTATCAGTGCAGCATAATAAATAACCACAATCAACAGCAACCAGGGATTGCTTTTTACATTTTCCTTTCTCCTCACTTGGTGGAAGTAAATGATATAAAAAACATGAGCCAGCAGAAAAGCAGATAAGCCTAACAAAAAGAAAACATCTTTTATATCTTGGAACATTAACAGCACATCGCCTATCCATGAAAAAGCAAGGGCTGCCAGTATCCATTTATTCAAGCCTTTTGTACTATCATTTAAATGCGAAATAAAATAGCCGGTAACAACCGGAATAATTAAAGGTTTAAAAATAAATTGGAGAATATTGTTTTCTAATTGAATGCCAATCAATTCTCCCAATAGAACTATTGCAAAAAGAAGTGTCCAGTGTTTTTGTTTCATACTATCATATTATTCTTCCTCCCAGGCATCATTCTCCTTTATCAAATTAATTAATTCTTCTACTGCCACTTCGCTATTTACATTTCTCTTCATTACTTCCTTGCCTTTGTATAAAGTAATTTTTCCGGGGCCACTGCCAACATAGCCAAAATCTGCGTCTGCCATTTCCCCGGGACCGTTTACAATACATCCCATAATGGCAATCTTTAGTCCTTTCAGATGATTGGTTACTGCTCTTATTTTAGCAGTAGTTTCCTGAAGGTCAAACAATGTTCTACCACAACTCGGGCAACTGATATATTCTGTTTTAGAAATTCTTGTCCGGGTTGCTTGTAAAATACTAAAGGCTGTATTATTAGTAAACTGGTATATATCTTTTACTTCAAGATAAGTTCTACCTGTTGCTTTCATATTTTCCCCGTCCGAACCGGTCGTCCAGGCGGATAATGGAGTAGAACCAGTATACCCCAAACAAATTCCATCACCCATTCCTTCTAAAAACAAAGCTCCTGTTTCGGTAGCAAAATGAATCAGGTGTTCATCAGGAGTTTGCCAGCCACTATCTGTGATTAGCACAACCGGGTTTTGAATTTTCCTGTTCATCATTTCTATAAACATTCTCCTGACAGATTGCATTGCATTGCTGTTAGTAGAACTCAGGCAAATAACAACTGTTTTATTATTTGCCAACTTATCCAGGTAGGTGAAATCATTAATTGTAGTTTCATCACTAAAACAATCAGTCATTACAAAATTCAATTTGTCACTTGTAGTAGCAGCTTCAACAAAACCTTTATCACTGTAAATAGGAAAATACGTTGACTTATCTTTTGCTTCTGCCCATGTAGCAGGATAAACAATCACTTTTAATGTTCCAGGCAATTCAAAATCCAATAACTGATTACCTGTAAAAACATAATCCGCCGCTGAATCACTGATTGCCCATTTATCGGTTGCTTCTTCATAAGTATAACCAATGCTTTGTAAATGTGTGGGAGTTATTTTTTCAATCTTGCTCAGATCCGCCACTACAACCGGCACTTGTTTGCCGCCAATATTATCAATTGCGAATGTTTCTCTTCGCTGATAACTGAATGGGTCATATTGAAGTTTGAATTCGGAGGTCTTAGGTGGGACCATAGAAACATTTGAACTTTCACTTCTGACCTCCGACTTCCGGCTTCCGCTATCGTACCTCTTCACCAAATCCTTACACACTGGTATCTCAAATTCCGGATCTTCTGTCAATGAGACTCTTATTGTATCCCCAATACCATCTTCCAGCAGAGTGCCAATCCCAACTGCAGATTTTATTCTTCCGTCTTCACCATCTCCTGCTTCTGTTACACCAAGATGCAAAGGATAAATCTCTCCAAACTCATCATGCATAGTTTTGATCAGCAACCGATATGCCTGCACCATCACCTGCGGATTGCTGCTCTTCATGCTTAAAATAATATTATGATACGTTTCTGCCCTGGCAATTCTCAAAAATTCCATTGCACTTTCCACCATGCCAATCGGAGTATCACCATAGCGACTCATTATACGGTCGCTTAATGAACCGTGATTGGTGCCGATACGCATGGCTGTTCCATATTCCTTACAGATTTTTACCAACGGAGTAAATCGTTCTCTTATTCGGTCAATCTCTTCACCGTATTCTGCATCGGTATAATCTATCTGCTCAAACTTTTTCTTGTCGACATAATTACCAGGATTCACTCTAACTTTTTCTACAATCCTTGCTGCAATTTCGGCAGCATTCGGTGTAAAATGAATATCGGCTACCAATGGAACATGATAACCTCTTTTGTGCAATTCATTTTTTATATTCAGTAAATTCTCTGCTTCGTTCTTAGAAGGAGCTGTGATGCGAACCAGTTCTGATCCGGCTTCAATACAACGGATACTTTGCTCTACTGTGGCGATGGTATCCATGGTATCCGTAGTCGTCATTGTTTGCACACGGATAGGATGAAAATTGCCGAGTAAAAGATCACCGATCTTTACTTCTCTTGTAGCCAGTCGTTTATATTCTGTAATGGATTCGCAGTACAATTGCATATAGAAAATGTGGAAATATGAAAATTAGTTAATGCGCAAATTTAAACAACTTACTACTGCAATTACATTAAGATGCATCCATTTAATTTTCACATCTGCATATTCCCACATTATCTCATTCTTTACCAATCTTTCGGCTGAGAGCCGCCGCCTTTTACTTTTTCCTTCTGAACCCTTTGTTGTACTTCTTTTTCTTTCTGCTGGAGAAGTTTTAAACGTTGTTCAGCTTCTTTCATACTCATTTTGGACTGCTGCTGCTTTTTTTGATTTTGCTTCTTTTTTTGCTCATCCTCCTTCTTTTTAGGAGTTTCTTTCTTTTTTAGTTCCAGAATAGCCTTCTGCAAATTTTCCCTTGCTTCTTTATCATCAGGATTATTTCGCAGTGCATTTTTATATGCTTCGATACTTTCTTCAAGATTTTTCTGATTGCTAAGTATAACGCCTTTGTTGTACCATGCTTTTGAAAGCAGCGATTTGTCAGTAACAGTTTTTGTAACATCATTAAACAGTATTGCTGCCTCTACTTTCTTATCCTGCCTGAAAAGAGCATTTGCATGATTAAATTTTGCGGTAGTATTAGAAGGGTCTGCCTCCAGTGCTTTTGCATACTCCGCGGCGGCTTTGAGATATTCCTGCTGTTTGTAAAAATCATTGCCTGCTCTAATTATTTCATTCACATCCTGAGCAGATGTGTTTAGTCCGAATAAGAAACCAGTTAATATCAAAACTATTTTGTTCATGCTCTCTGCCTCTCTTTTTCTTTCACAATTACTTTCTTTTCAGAAATAAAATTCTCCACTACTAAAAAAATAAGCATTAGCCCTATGAACCAGCAATAAAAAGTTCTGAAGTTCATCATCGATATATCGCCAAATGCCTTTCGTTCTATTTGTGATAGTTGGCCTTTTAGTATTGTAACAGCTTCATCGCTGCTTTCTAATTTTACATATACACCATTTGTTTTGCCTGCGATTTCTTTCAGCACATCTTCATTTAATTTAGAAATAACAACATTTCCGGCATTATCTCTTTTGTTCTCACCTGTCAGTGGATCAGTAATAGTTGCTCCGTCAGCAGAACCGATTCCTACTGTATTTATCATTACCCCTTGGGCTGCCAATTCGTTCGCTGTTGTCACTGCATCTGCATCATGATCTTCCCCATCAGAAATCAATACAACTGATTTAAATTTTCTGTCGGTGGAATTAAAAACCTTTGAACTCATATTCAAAGCATCGCTGATTACAGTTCCTTGTTGCGGAATAGCTTCCGGCGAAGCCGATGATACAAATAATTGTGCTGCGCCATGATCCACCGTCAACGGCATTTGTAAATAAGCTTTCCCTGCAAAAAGTACCAACGCAATCCGGTCATCCGGCATCTGACTCATCAGTTTACCTATAAATTGTTTGGCTCGTTCCAACCGGTTGGGCGCTAAATCAGTTGCCAGCATACTTTTGCTTACATCCAATGCAATGGCAATATCAATTCCTTTACGGCTGTTATTTATTGATTCGGCTGGTTTTCGAAGATTCATTACTGCAAAAACACCTAGAATAAAAGCAAGTGCCAAGAAAACAAATTTTACCAGAAATTTTTTGTAAGAATAATCTGTAATTAGAGCTTTTACCAATTTTTCATCGCCAATGCGTTTTACCATTCTTTTTTTCCAATACAGTAAACTTAAAAAAAGTGCAACCAACATAACAACTGCAACTACTAGCCAGAAATACTCTTTATGTTGAAATTGTAAGCCCAAAACGAGAATTTGAAATAAAAGAATCAAAGAAATGCAAAAACCAAACCAAGAATTCAAAAAATGCTACATTTTACCATTTAATAACCCAAGTTCTTTTAAAATGTCCTTTAGCATTTTCATCCTCACTTTCGACATATCAAAATCCTTGTCAGGCGATTGAATATTCAATACAAAAAAATAAGGGTGGTTGTTTTCTTCGATCCAACCAACTACCCAGCCGACATTGCTCCCTTTTTCATCAAAGCCCCATCCGGTTTTATAGGCAAGACGATAATTGGTATTATTCTCAAACATCATTGCCCTTTTTACCACTTCCTGGTACGTTTTAAAAAAAGGTAATTGATCGAAATACAATCGTTTCACTAACCCCAATTGTTCATCAGGTTTTATTTTCAAACTATTATCCAGCCAGAATGAATCAATTGGACTTGTAATTCTTTTTGATCCATAGCCCAGAGAGTCCAGCCAAAATTGCATCGTATCTCTTCCAATACGGCGAGCCACTTCCTGGTAATAAGGAACGGCAGAAACCCTGAATGCTTCATACATCGTAAGGTCTTTGTTCCAATCACCTATTCTTCGCTCTACACCATCCCACTTTATCAGCATACTATCACTGGAAATTTTTCCCGTCTGCAACCCGATCAATGAATTAACTATTTTAAAAGTAGAAGCGGGAAGGTAGCTGCTGTCACGATACATTGGTAAATTATGAACAGTGAATTTGCCTGTGCCATTATCCATTAAGGCAAAACATCCGTCAACCTTATTCTCTGTAAAATATTTTGCCAGGCTTTTATCAACCTTCACATTATTTTGTCCGCAGGAAGAAATAAGCAGTAAAATTCCTAATCCAGACCATATTTGTTTCATCTTCTGTAAATTTTGGCAAAGTTAACTTAGTGCGGCTTACGAAAAGAAAGGATTAGTAGCTATTTTGACCGTATCAAAATAGCTTTTTGATAGCTGCCTAATTTGTAACTGCCGACAAATGGAACTTCTTCTGTTCCCTTTCCTGTTGTAGTCATTGGCTTTGCTGCTATATTAAAAAATTCAACATGAAGTTTATCATTTTCTATCCAGTAACTGTTAATGATAGTGGATTTTTGAACGGTGAAAGCTCCTGAAAACTTGTTGCCAACCCAAAACTGATCCAGTACAATTCCGCTTAATTCATCAATTACCCAATGCCCTTCAGTTTTATTAACTGGCTTTAAAATATAGGGCCGGTAATCTTCTTCTTTTGAACCATAAATTAATTGCCAGGTATATGAATCGGTGCTATCCGCCAGTTGAATACGTAGTTCCATATTCACTTTTTGCGGTTCCGGCTTTCCTGTTCTGTACCAAAGCAGTTCGCCTTTCCAGTTGCCAACCCAGCTTTCGGGAAATAAATTTGATTGTGAATAAGCAACACTGCTTATTAAGAAAAGTACCATTATGCCAAACCACTTCATATTGAATATTTGATTCTACTAAAAAATGAACGCTGTGATAAACACAACATAGTATAAAAATAAAAAATCCCGGATTAACCGGGATCACTAATAATTTTTAATGCTCAGTAATTGTTTACATGTAAAATCCGCCTTTCTGTTTGTAATGTTTAGTTCCCTGACAATCTCTTTTAGTGGCCGAACAAGAAGTTAAAACAAAAAACATGGTAGCTACTACAGCTAAGCATAACAATAGTTTTTTCATTCTTTAATTAAGTTGGGTACAGCCTAGTTATAGCTATGGCGTACAGGTCAAAAATTAGTTAGTGATAATCCAGAGGAAATTTGGTGGGTAGAGTTTTATACCATCGTAGACTGCTAAAGTAATACAGGAATATTGTTTTTCATAACTAATAACCATTATTTTTCAAAAAAATTGTCCATCATGATTATTTTAAACATAAAAACCTGAATAATGGTATTTTTACGATACTTAAAACCCAAAATCTATTATTATGAAAAAAGTTTTTTTCTTTTTCCTTGCATTTGCAATATTGATTACTGCTTGTAACGATAATAAAACAAAAGATTCATCCGGAATCCTTGATGACGGCACAAATAAAGAAGTAACTGACACTAAACAAATGCAAAATGCAGCGGAAGATATGGAAAAGAAAAAAGATGAGTTGAGCAAGCTGAAACCATTAACAATGGATGAATTAAAAGCTCTACTTCCTGAAACATTAATGGGCACTGCAAGAACAAACTACGATGTTAATAACTCTATGGGTGCAGGTCTTGCCACTGCAGAATATACTTTAACAGATAGTACCAGTGTTTCATTAAGTATATACGATTGTGCCGGTTCTGCCGGAGCAGGTATTTATAGCTTACAATTTCTCGGTATGCTGAATATGCAGCAGGAAAGTGATGATGAATATACAAAGACCGTTGAATTTAATGGGGCAAATGCTTTTGAGCATTGTGATAAAACCAGCAACGATTGCACATTCACTTATTTTGCGGGAGGCCGTTATCTTGTAACACTGGAGGGAGATAATGTAGGTGCTGAGGCTTTGAAG
>JBBSJN010000121.1:0-9131 GCA_038257235.1 Chitinophagales bacterium | reverse complement strand
TGCCGCAGGCGGAAAATCACTGGCCAAAGTTGATGGCAAAGTGATTTTTATTGAAAATGTGGTACCCGGCGATGTGGTGGATGTACGGCTGATGAAAAATAAAAAAGACTGGGCCGAAGGCGTTCCCATTCACACACATTCATTATCTGCCGATAGGGTTACTCCTTTTTGTTCTCATTTTGGCGTTTGCGGCGGCTGTCAATGGCAAATGCTGCCTTACGAAAAACAATTACAATACAAACACCGGCAGGTAGAAGAAACGTTGAAAAGAATTGGCAAAGTGGAATTACCCGAATGTTTACCCATTCTTGGCGCAGCCGAAACCAGACGTTATAGAAATAAGGTTGAATACACTTTTGGGAACAAGGAGTTTACAAAAGAGAAGCCTCCCCAAACCCCTCCGAAGGAGGGGCTTCTCAACACACAAGCCCAACTTTTCGAAGAGACTTCAACAATAGAAATATCAAAAGATGCGAATATAACAAAGGGGCTTACACAATCAGACTCTAAAATCCCCCCTTCGGGGGGTGGGGGGGCAGCAGTAGCCGGTTTCCATGCCAAAGGTTTTTTTGATAAAGTAGTTGACATCAAAGAATGTTTTCTGCAAGCCGAACCAACTAATGCAATACGACTGGCAGTAAAAGAACTGGGAATAAAAAACAACTGGCTATTTTATGACATCCGCAACCATACTGGTTTTTTAAGAACCATGCAGGTTCGACTTTGTACCACCGGAGAATTAATGGTGAACATTGTAGTAGCAGAAAATGATGAACAAAAAATAAAATTGCTCATGGAAACGATTGCTAAACAGTTTCCTGAGATTACTACTTTGCTTTATACTGTCAATACAAAATGGAACGACAGTATGTATGATCTGGAGCCGGTTGTTTATCATGGCAAAGGATATGTAATTGAAAAGCTGGAAGAATTTCAATTCAAGATTGGTCCGAAATCTTTTTTTCAAACCAATACAAAACAAGGTGAGCAGCTTTATAAAGTAACAAGAGATTTTGCAGAACTGACTGGCAATGAAACAGTTTATGATCTGTATTGTGGTACCGGAAGCATTGGCATATTTGTAAGTGAGAAAGCCAAAAAGATTATTGGTGTGGAAATGATAGAAGCGGCGATTGAAGATGCAAAAGAGAATGCCAAGTTGAACAATTTGTCATCTACTGCTTTTTTTGCAGGCGATGTAATTGAGATATGCAATGACGAATTCTTTGCAGAACATGGCAAGCCGGATGTCATCATCACCGACCCGCCCCGTGCAGGTATGCATGAAAAACTGGTGAAGAAAATACTAGACATGGCCGCACCCACAGTGGTGTATGTAAGCTGCAACCCAGCCACACAGGCAAGAGACCTGTTTTTACTCGATGAAAAATATACAGTAACCAAAGTGCAGCCGGTAGATATGTTTCCACACACACACCATATTGAGAATGTGGTGCAGTTGAAACTAAGGGATAATTAATTTTGTCAGAGTTTCTTACAATAGTATTATTGAAAGATTTGTTATTACTTCAGAATGATAAACTAAAAGCACTTTGATAAATCTTACTTTTGCCCAATGAGTAATTTTCGAACCCCAGTGCCTCAACGATTTCCGCCAATTGTAAAGAACCTCCTCATTATTAATATCCTTGTTTGGATAGCACAATTAATATATGATAAAAGCGATGGTCAGCTTACAATGTTTCTTACAAGCAAGATAGCTCTTTGGCCTATTGGCAATGCCAATTTCGAACCATACCAGATAGCCACTCATATGTTTGCTCATTCTTCCTATAACCAGGGTGGTGGTATTGAGTTTTTTCATATTCTCGTAAATATGTTCATGCTTTACATGTTTGGAAGAGTATTGGAAAATGTTTGGGGTGCTAAACGATTCTTAATCTTTTACCTGGCCTGTGGCATTGGTGCGGCTATAGCACATTTGGGTATGCAATATTTCATGGGGGGAGGAGCACCGGCTGTTGGAGCATCCGGAGCCGTAATGGGTGTGTTTGTTGCTTTTGCATATTTATTTCCTAATACTGAAATGATGATAATTCCTATTCCCATTCCTATAAAAGCAAAATGGCTGGCACTGGCCTATATCGCATTTGACATGTTTGGTGGGTTTGGAAAGATAGCTGGAGACAACATTGCACACTTTGCTCACCTTGGTGGTGCTTTAACTGGTTTTTTAATTGTACTTTTTTGGAACAAAACAAACCGGAAGACGTTATACTAAGCTAAGAGGATTTTTTCGCTTCGCTTTAAAAAGAAAGAATATTCGTTGAATTAAACCGTAAAAAAATTAAAAATATTTTTAACTATAAAGAATCTCCGGAAGTCCCCCTTGTGGGGATTTAGGGGGCCTTACACAATGGCACACACAGAACCACAATACAAACAACGCATTACTCTTGGCGAAAAAGGCAATACACTAGTGCTTTTAATTGCAATAAGCCTGGTCATGTTTGTTGGTCTGGCCTTTATGAAAGCCCTGTCCTATTTCGCTAATCCTAAAGAACTGGCATTGCCACTTTATTATAAAAATGTGTTAGGCCTTTTTGTGATGCCTGCAGATGGTAATCAGTTTTTACATAAACCATGGACACTCATCACACATATGTTTGCACATGATAATGTTTGGAAAGTATTTACCAATATGATCTGGCTTTGGTGCTTTGGTTATATCCTGCAGGATTTGTCTGGCAACAAAAAAATTATTCCGCTATTTGTGTATGGTGCTTTCGGTGGCGCTATTGCATTTATGCTTGCTTATAATTTTATACCTGCCTTGCAGGCACAGGCTCCGGTTGCTGTACTAAGTGGCGCTTCGGCTTCTGTAATGGCTGTTGCGGTAGCTACTACTATTTTATCACCCGGTTACCGAATTTTTCCCTTACTCGGTGGCGGACTTCCGCTTTGGGTGATAACAGCAATATATGTTATATCTGATTTCCTAACCGTTTCCATTAGCGATTCAGGAACATTAATTACACATATTGCCGGAGGTGTAACAGGTGCTTTGTTTATACTGGCTTATAAAAAAGGATATGATTGGGGTGGCTGGATGAATAATTTTTTCGACTGGGCCAATAATCTTTTTAATCCCGATAAACCAAAAAAAGGCACCAATATAAAAGATGATTTATTCTATAAAACTGCTGGTGCTCCTTACACTAAAACTCCAAACGTAACACAAGACCGTATTGACAATATTCTCGACAAAATCAACCAGCAAGGATACGGTCAGCTAACTGAAGAAGAAAAAAAGCTATTAAAAAGAGCAAGCAAAGAAGGCTTATAAATAAGCGGTCTCGCAACTCGGAGCTTTTTAATTAAATTGCACCAATGGCCTCCAGGTTCCGCATTTTCACCAAGCGGTTTTTTATTTATACAAACATAGCTGTGGTAATTTTTTTACTGCTGTCATGTTTGGCACCCTACCTCAATCCGCAAAATTGGTGGTTCATTACTTTTCTAGGATTAGGCTTCCCCTTTTTATTACTCATCACCATCTTCTACCTCATTGGCTGGCTGATATTATTAAAGCCAAAACTTTCTTTAATATCAGGTGTAGCTCTTTTATTAAGCATTAAAAGCATCAGCGTTTTTTTTGCTTTTCATAAACCTGCTGATTTTACAATTGAAAGAACACCAGAAACACTACGGATTGTTTCCTGGAATGTAGCCCGGTTTATCGAATTAAAAGAAAATAACAATAAAGGAAGCGGCATACGAAAAAAAATGCTGGCTCAACTGAAAGAGCAGAACGCCGATGTTCTTTGCTTACAGGAATTTCATACTGCCACAGGAAGAAACTATTACAATAATATTGAAACCATAGAAAATGAATTAGGTTATCCTTACCATTATTTTGTGTATGATCAGGATGGTGATAGCCTTTATTACAGCTCAATCATTTTTTCCCGCTACCCGATTGTTGATACAGGTATGATCCGCTATCCAAGGCCTACATTGCCAGATGTTCTTATTCATGCTGACATAAAAATGGGTAAGGACACTGTTCGGGTTTACACCACACATTTGCAATCCTTGCAGTTAGGAATTAAAGATTATGAAAAGATTAATGAGATAACCGGAGTAAAAGACAGCCTTGTTTCCAATTCAAGAAATATTCTTTCAAAAATTAAAAAAGGATTTTCTTACCGCAGCATTCAGGCAGATATTATTGCAGAAGTAATGGGCGATAGTCCGCATCCCGTTCTTTTTTGTGCCGACCTGAATGATGTACCTAATTCTTATACTTACTTTACCGTAAGAGGAAAGATGCAGGATGCTTTTTTGAAAAAAGGATTCGGTATCGGCCGCACTTTTTCCAGCCTGTCTCCCACACTCCGTATCGATTATATTTTTGCTGACAAGAACTTTAAGATAAATCAGTTCAGACGGCAGGTCAGAAAACTCTCCGACCATTATATGATTGTGGCGGATGTACAGTTAAAGAAGTAATACATTTAAATTTAATAATTAGTCAAAATTTTCCAAAATTATGCCGATATAACAGCCGTTTCCCGATGGCATCGGGATTACGGATGTATAATCGGTATAAACCGAAATCCGTATATTTGAAAAACAATGAGACCATTTCCTCTTCATACCTTTTGTTGTCCTCGTTTGGTAGCATAATTGCTACTTTTGCCGTGCCGTTACCTTTTCATCAATTATTTTATTTTTCAATCAGCGAATAGCTTTATGAGTGAACTTAAAGTTTATAATTCTTACAGCAGACAGAAAGAAATTTTTACTCCCATTACTCCCGGCCATGTGGGTATGTATGTGTGCGGACCTACTGTTAGTGGCGAAAGTCATCTCGGCCATTCAAGACCATACATCACTTTCGATGTGGTGCAACGTTACTTAAAGCATTTAGGCTATAAGGTTCGCTATGTAAGGAACATAACCGATGCCGGACATTTTGAAGAAGAAGGAAGAGAAGCAGAAGATAAAATTTCGAAAAAAGCAGTGTTGGAAAAACTGGAACCCATGGAACTGGTGCAGAAATACACCAACCTTTTTCACTGGGCAATGGATCAGTTCAATAACATTCCGCCAACTATTGAGCCAACGGCCACCGGACATATTGTGGAACAGATAGAAATGATAAAACAGATCATTGAAGCTGGTTATGCGTATGAAATAAATGGTTCAGTATATTTTGATGTAAAGAAATATGCAGGAAACTATGATTATGGAAAACTAAGTGGAAGAGTAATTGAAGATTTACTGGAAACCACAAGGGAATTGGAAGGACAGGAAGAAAAAAAAGACAGAGCCGATTTTGCTTTATGGAAAAATGCAGCACCGGAACATATCATGCGGTGGCAAAGCCCCTGGGGTGTTGGGTTTCCCGGCTGGCATATTGAGTGCTCGGCGATGGCTACAAAATACCTGGGAGCTGAATTTGATATTCATGGTGGCGGTATGGACTTATTATTTCCACATCATGAAAGTGAAATAGCACAGAGCACTATTTGCAACCTGCCTACCGGACAGGCAGGTCATACAGCACCTGTTCGTTACTGGATGCATAATAATATGATCACCATCAACGGTCGTAAGATGGGTAAGAGCTACAACAATGTGATTAAGCTGACAGAACTCTTCAGCGGCGATCATCCTTTATTGGAAAAGGCTTTTCACCCGATGACAATTCGTTTCTTCATCTTGCAAACACATTATAGAAGCACATTAGACTTTAGTAATGATGCATTGGTAGCAGCAGAGAAGGGCCTGAAACGTTTATGGGACGGACATGAAAAGTTGCAAGCCATGAGCTATGAAAAAGGAAAAGAAAGTTTTGATAAAGAACTCGAAGCAAAAATAGTAAAGCTAATAGCTGAGTTTCCAGAGTTCATGAACGATGATTTCAGTACCGCCAAAGTAATGGCAAACATGTTTGAGATAGTCCCCACTATCAACTCAATGAAAGATAAGACGATACCGGTATCAGCAGTTTCAAAAGAAACATTTGCCTTGCTGCAAAGCAGTTTTAAAACCTGGCTCGAAGATATTTTAGGGTTAAGAAGTTTTAGCGAAGCGAACAGTACCAAATTACAGGGTGTGATGCAGTTGCTCATTGATATCCGAAAAGAAGCAAAGACAAAAAAAGATTTTGCTACTTCTGATAAAATAAGAAATCAATTAACGGAATTAGGTATTACTTTGAAAGATGAGAAAGGAGGTGAAATGAGCTGGAGAATTGAATAGTTTCTTTCAATATTATATTGATACCTTTTTGTTCTTGTCAGTTCCTTCCTTTTCTGTAACTTTTGCAGCAAACGCTGTTGTATGAAAAAAATCCTTTGGTTACTGGCACTCACACTTCCCATTCTTTGTTATTCCCAGATACAAAAAGCACCTGAAGTAAAAGATGGTGATGGTCCATACACACAACTTATTATCCGCGGCGTTACACTCATTAATGGGAACGGTGCTCCTCCTATCGGCCCCATGGATATTGTAATAGAAAAGAACAGAATAGTGCAGGTAGCAAGTGCCGGTAGTCCCGGCATGCCATTTAGCAAAAATCGTCCGAAGTTAAAAGACGGCGGTAAAGAACTGGACTGTACAGGAATGTATGCGCTACCCGGTTTTATTGATATGCATGGTCATATCGGTGGTAAAGCACAAGGCACTCCGGCGGAGTATGTTTTTAAGTTGTGGATGGCTCATGGTATTACTACTGTTCGGGATCCTTCGGCAGGGAATGGATTAGACTGGACGCTGGATGAAAAAAAACTAAGTGCTGAAAATAAAATTACTGCTCCACGTTTATTGGCCTACACTGTTTTTGGCGCAGGAGCAAAAGAGCCCATCGTTACGGCAGAGCAGGCTAGAGAATGGGTAAGAGAGAATGCAAAAAAAGGTGCTGACGGTATTAAATTTTTTGGAGCAGCACCCGAGGTAATGGAAGCAGCTATTAAAGAAAATAAAAAACTGGGACTTCGATCCTGTTGCCATCATGCACAGATGACTGTAGCCCGTTGGAATGTGGTAAACAGTGCCAAAGCAGGACTAACTTCTATGGAACATTGGTACGGATTACCCGAGGCATTATTCACAGATAAAACAGTTCAGCAATATCCGCTGGATTATAATTATGCCAACGAACAGCATCGGTTTGAAGAGGCTGGAAAATTATGGAAGCAGGCGGCACCACCATTCAGTGAGCATTGGAACAAAGTGATGAATGATTTATTGGCACTTGATTTTACACTCGACCCTACATTTAATATTTATGATGCCAACCGGGATCTGCAACGGGCCCGCCGTGCTGAGTGGCATGAAATCTATACACTGCCATCCCTTTGGAAATTTTATGAGCCCAGCCGTGAGTCGCATGGTTCCTATTGGTTTAATTGGGGAACAGAACAGGAAGTGGCATGGAAAGAAAATTACCGGCTGTGGATGACTTTTATAAATGAATATAAAAACCGGGGTGGAAGAGTTACAGCAGGATCAGATAACGGATTTATTTACCAGACCTATGGTTTTGGCTATATCAGGGAATTAGAATTGTTACGAGAAGCGGGGTTTCATCCACTGGAAGTAATACGTTCTGCTACATTGAATGGTGCACAGGCGCTTGGAATGGAAAAAGAAATCGGAACCGTGGAAACAGGGAAGCTGGCAGATATTGTAATTGTGGATGCAAATCCGTTGGAGAATTTACAATACCTCTATGGCACCGGAGCCATTTATATGAATGATAAAAATGAAGTGATTAGAAAAGGTGGTGTTAAGTATACTATAAAAGATGGTATCGTTTATGATGCAAAAAAATTACTGGCAGATGTGAAAAAGATGGTAGATGATGAAAAAACAAAGACAGGATGGAAACTGACACAGCCGGGTATGAATTAAGTTAGCTGGTTGATTTAAATTATTTTATGGAATACATTCTTCATTTAAGTAAGGATAAAAAAATTAAGAAGCTGGTAGATGGATGCGAACCCCATCAGTTAATAAAGAGGA
This sequence comes from Chitinophagales bacterium, assembly GCA_038257235.1. Classification (GTDB taxonomy): domain Bacteria; phylum Bacteroidota; class Bacteroidia; order Chitinophagales; family Chitinophagaceae; genus JJ008. Next base: position 1,133 of record JBBSJN010000121.1, on the reverse strand, counting down.
AAAACATTTGTACTTATCTCTGCGCTTCCATTATGAGCCAGCAATTATCTACCAAAGCGGCTGATGTTATTTACAAAAGATTTATTGCATTATACAATGGCAAAGAACCAACGCCACAACAGATACTTGATACTCCGTTTGAAAAGTTAAGAGGCATCGGTCTCAGCAATGCCAAAGTAGGCTATGTACAGAATGTTGCCCGGTTTGAAATAGAATTTGGTATGGATGCAAAGAAGCTGAACAAGATGAGCAATGAAGAAGTGATTGATTACCTCATCGTCATAAAAGGTGTAGGCAGATGGACGATTGAAATGCTACTGATGTTTGCTCTCGGCAGAGAAGATGTATTTGCCGTAGACGATTTGGGTATTCAAAATGCTATGATCAGTTTATATAAACTGGATAACAGCGATAAAAAGCAATTAAGAGAAGATATGCTCCGCCTTTCAAAAAAATGGAGCCCTTACCGCACTTATGCCTGTGTGCATTTATGGCGATGGAAAGATAATGCACCCATTGTAAAAGAGAAGAGACCAAAGCCTGCCCGGAAGACTAAGACAGACGGGGAAAAGATAAAATAACTTTATATATAATCTTACAGTTGAAAAAGTGGGTAGTATCAATCATAGCATTCCTATTCCTCACCTCTCTTACCTCACAGCATAAAAAGTAATGGATATCTTTATTCGATGGCAAATCATTGAGCGGCTGGAAAGTTGGTGACAATGCAAACACTTTTTCAATTGAAGATGGTGCAATCGCAGTTAATGGAAACGTTGCGCATTTATTTTACGACGGACCATTACAAAATCATTCTTTTAAAAGTGATTTTCCCGGCCATTGAATCTTAATCGTTTTGGCACAGATTGCTTTTTGCAGTCTGTGAAATATTGAAAAAATTACCTGAAAGTGGTATTTGTAATATCGGTAATAATCATACCTTTATCTCCGCTTCTGATTAGATCATCAACGATCATACCCACGAAACTAAATTATCCACCTCTGGAATCGGGGAGATTACAGAAAATCCTCTATTAAAAAGAGTATGTCGCCCTTACCGAAAAGCGAACGAGTAGGTATTAAACCAAAACTATTCACAATGAAAAAATTATTATTTATTTCAGTAGCACTGG
>JBBSJN010000120.1:0-9164 GCA_038257235.1 Chitinophagales bacterium | reverse complement strand
CACTACAGTCTAAGCAAGGTGTAAATGGAGAAGCCCATCGTATCAATTTTAATCTTATGCCAAACTATGCAGAACTGATACCTGGTTCAAAGTATTCGATAGAACAGGGAGGTCGTGGTTTTGGATGGCTCACAATTAATAATTATCTGCGTAATCTTCTGAATGCCTATTCAACTGATACGAGAATTAAGGGAACATACTATGTACAGGATTATGTTTACAACGATCCGGCAACTGTTCCTAACCAGGCTTTGTTAGGTACAAAAATAGTTCATGCTCAATGGCAGGAGTTTGCAAGTACTTCTGCGAACAGAAACTTTTGGTTTATTCGTTTAAATGCAGGCTGCAAAAAATATTTCCCAGACAACGGTATTCCTACTGAGAACAACCAGTATAAAAATATAATGATGGCACGTCTTGCAGAAACATTTTTGTTCGCATCTGAAGCTAACTTACGGCTGAATAATATTGGAACATTAGCTGACGGTCCATTATCTGGAACTGCTTTGGGTCAATTAAATGCTGTAAGATCAAGGGCAGGTATTCCTAAAATTTCTGTTATTACATTAGATTCAATATTAAATGAGCAGGCAAAAGAATTGGCTTTTGAGGGACGTAGAATGTATATGTTGAAAAGAACCGGTAAGCTTTATTCTTATATAACTGATCATGCCGGATATGGAATGGCGGGTGATCTTAGTCCGGAAAATTCAACAGCTGGCGGCGCTAACAATACAGCAGCAAAACCATTGCCGTATAGAAATGATGCAAGAAGAAACATGATGCCGCATATGATAAACTGGGCAATACCATTGAGTGAAATAAACCTGTTAGGACCAAGTTATCCGCAGAATACAGGATATTAAATATAGTAGTTTGAAGATTTAGCAGTTTGCAGAGGTTGTTTTGGAAATCAGTAGCAGACCTTAACAACCTTTGTTTATTATATTGTCAGCACAGGTGTATTTGTTTTATAAATAGTATAATGATGAAAGAAGTTATGAGGTTCGTTTGTTTTTTATATATGGTTTCTTTTTTTATTTCCTGTAGTTCGGGAAGAAATGTTACAGCCAATCAGGTTTCATTTGCTGATAACATAGTAGTAGCCCATCGTGGTGCCTGGAAAAAAAATAATCTGCCGGAAAACTCCATTGCTTCTTTGAAAGCGGCTATACAATTAAAATGTACAGGATCGGAATTTGATGTGCGGATGACGGCTGATGATTCATTGATTATTAATCATGACCCGCATTACAATAAATTGTTGATTGAACAAACAACTTATGCCGAGCTGGAAAAGTTTAAACTTTCTAATGGCGAAAAGCTGCCAACACTTAGGGAATATATTCTTGCCGGTATAAGAAATAATACTACAACAAGGTTAGTTTGTGAAATAAAACCATCTGCAACAAAAGAAAGAGGAAAGGTTATTGCTGAAAAAGTTTATCGTCTCATTAATGAATTAAAGGCCCAGCCCAAAGTTGTTTATATCAGTTTTGATTATGAAATTTTGAAAAAAATAGTTTCGCTTAATCCCGCAGTGGGCACACAATATTTAGAAGCGAATAAATCGCCCAAGGAAGTAAAAGCAGATGGAATAACTGGCATAGATTATATTTTAACGGCATTTAAGAAACATCCTGAATGGATAACCGAAGCCAAAGAAAATAATATCACACTAAATACCTGGACGGTAAACAGTGCAGAAGATATGGATTGGCTTATTGCAAACGGGTTTGATTTTATTACTACCAATGAACCCGAATTGCTTTTTGAGAGGATAAAACAAAATCCAACAGCAGCAGGGTGGAAATTAAAATGGAGTGAAGAATTTAATTACATAGGTCTGCCCGATAGTATAATATGGAATTATGCAGAAGGTGGAAATGGATATGGAAACAATGAATTACAGTATTATACAAAAGCTGACACCAAAAATGCCATAGTTAAAGATGGAAAATTATTTATTACAGCATTAAAGGAAACCAGGGATAAAAATAAGTACACTTCTGCAAGGCTCTTTACAAAAGACAAGGCTGAGTTTATGTATGGCAGAATTGAGATAAGTGCAAAACTACCGGCAGGCAGAGGTACCTGGCCTGCTATCTGGATGTTAGGAAAAAACAGATCAGAAATCAGTTGGCCCGAATGTGGCGAAATAGATATCATGGAGCATGTAGGCTACGATCCGGATAGTATTCACGGTACTATTCATACTAAAGCATACAACCACATAAAAGGAACACAAAAAAGCAAAGCAATTTTTATAAAAAATCCTTATGCTGCTTTTAATACATATGCCATTGAATGGACACCGGAAAAAATTGATTTCCTGGTTAATGATGTGGTGTATAATCATATCGAAAACGAACATCTCTCTACTGAAGAATGGCCATTTGATCAACCGTTTTATTTAATACTCAACCTTGCTGTTGGAGGAAACTGGGGAGGAAAAATGGGTATAGACGATACTGTTTTTCCTGCTACGATGGAAGTAGATTATGTAAGAGTTTTTCAAAAAATTAATTAAGCTCTTAGTAATAAGAAACTATTTCATCTCTTCAAACTCAATATACTCTCCGGCTTTTACTTTTGGCTCTGCTGGTGTTTTAGCCGAAGTATTGGGTTGATTTTGTTGTTGCTTCATTTGCTCCTGCATCCGATCCTGCATTTCTCCAAATCCCTTTTTTAGTTTTTGGCTTGCTTGATACACAGGAACTACAAATTTGAAGATAAATTGGTACAATATGTAGGCCAAAAGGGCAAATAATACATATTTCATTGTGTAAAGGTAAGAATGTAAGTCCGGCTGTAACCGGGGTATTGCGGTTGTTTACCGATTTTTTTAACTAGCTGTATCCGTCTTCTGAAATTTGGCGGCAATTTGAATTTCCTTTACATTTGCAACGGAAATAGCAGTAAGAAGGGAACGAGGCCGTTCCCTTCTTCTTTTATACCCCATGAACGGAGAAACTCAAATAAAGGCTCTTGAACACAAAGTGGAAGCATTAATCAGTTCCGAACCGGATTTTTTTCTGGTAGAAGTAAGAATAAAGCCCACTAATAATATAAAAGTGTTTATTGATGGTGATAATGGTATCAGCATAGATAAGCTGGTACGGTATAATCGTCAATTGTATAAGCAACTGGAAGAAGAAAATATGTATCCTAATGGCGATTTTTCATTGGAGGTTTCTTCTCCGGGGTTGGAAGAGCCGCTTAAATTACACCGCCAGTATTTAAAAAATATTGATCGGTTTGTCGAAATAACAGATAAAGAAGGAAATAAAATAGAAGGAAAATTAATTAGTGCTGGAGAAACAGAGGTGCATATAGAAGAGACAAGAGGAAAAGGAAAGAAATTGGAAATAGTGCAACACACTATTTCTCTTGAAAATATAAAAACAACAAAAATTCAAATTAAATTTTAAACGTCAGAACTTTGTTTTGACCTCAAATTTCAAGTGATATGTCAAGTATTAACCTGATTGATGCGTTCCAGGATTTTAAAGAAGCGGAAAATATTGACCGCCCTACTATGATGAAAGTGGTGGAAGATGTATTTAAAACCCTGTTGAGAAAGAAGTACACCAGTGACGACAACTTCGATGTAATTGTAAATGCCGAGAAAGGTGACCTCGAAATAATCCGTCGTCGTATGATTGTGGAAGATGGGCAGGTAGAAGATCCCTTGGCACAGGTGGCTTATTCCGATGCTGTAAAAATTGAACCCGACTTTGAAGTTGGGGAAGAGTTATACGAGGAGATTGATTTGCTTGATTTTGGTCGTCGTGCAATTCTGGCTGCAAAGCAAACACTGGCAAGCCGCATCAGCGACCTGAAGAAAAATGTATTAGCCAAGAAATATGGAGATAGGGTTGGTGATATTATAAGTGCAGAAGTGTATCAGGTATGGAAAAAAGAAATCTTGTTATTGGATGAAGAAGGTAATGAACTTATTTTGCCAAAGAGTGAGCAGATACCGCAGGATTATTTTAAGAAAGGAGAAAATATCCGTGCAGTTGTTGCCAGGGTAGACATGAAAAATAATAATCCGGTAATTATTCTATCCAGAACTTCACCTGAATTTTTAGCCAAGTTGCTCGAAATAGAAGTTCCTGAAATTTTTGATGGGTTGATTGTTATTAAAAAGATTGTAAGAGATCCGGGAGAAAGAGCAAAAGTTGCAGTGGAGTCTTACGATGATAGAATTGATCCTGTAGGTGCTTGTGTAGGAATGAAAGGAAGCCGTATCCATGGTATCGTACGGGAATTGAAAAATGAAAATATTGATGTTATTAACTGGACCAGTAATATCCAGTTGTTAATACAACGTTCATTAACTCCGGCAAAGATTACCAGCATGGAGTTGGATAATGAAGGTAAGCATGCAAATGTTTACCTGAAACCAGATCAGGTTTCATTAGCCATTGGTCGTCGTGGTGTAAACATTAAATTGGCTTGCGAATTGACAGGCTATGAATTAGATGTTTATCGTGATAATGAAGGCGAAGTAGAAGAGTTTGATGTTGACCTGGAAGAATTCAGTGATGAAATAGAAACTTGGGTTATTGATGAATTAAAGAGAGTAGGATGTGATACCGGAAGAAGTGTATTGGCATTAACTGCAGAGGAACTGGAAAGAAGAACTGATCTGGAGAAGGAAACGATAGAAGAGATAAGAAAAATTTTGAAAGAAGAATTTGAAAAAGAATAGCAAGTGAGTGGTGAATAGTGAATGGTCAATATTTTCGACCCTTTCTATTCACTATTGACTATTCACTATTGACAATTAATAAAACGAATGGTAGAAAAAAAACTTCCGAGATTATTAGCTGCGGCCAAAGAATTTAACGTAGGCCAGGATACCATTATTGAGTTCCTGATAGGGAAAGATTTTCCTAAAGATGAGCTGAAGCCCACTTCAAAGCTTTCCGAAGAAATGTATACAGCTTTGCAACAGGAATTTCAAAGCGATAAGGCGGCTAAAATGAAAAGCGATCAGGTAGATCTGCCAAAAGGTGGAATCGCTGATGTAAAAAAGAAAAAAGAAGACGTAGAGATAACTTTCAAAAAAGACGAAAAGCCTGCAGTCAAAGTTAAAAAAGAAGAGGTAGCACCAACTCCGCCTGTTGAAGAAGAAGCTAAACCTGAAAAGAAGACTAAGCAAGAAGAAGCTGAAAAGACAGAAGAACCGGTTGTGAAAATTGATGCTCCCGAAGTAGAAGGGCCAAAAGTTGTTACAAAGATTGACCTCTCGGCAATTGATTCTTCAACCAGGCCGAAGAAAGGTATAAAAGCTAAAAAGGCTGAGGAAGTAAAACCTGCAGAAGAAAAGAAATCTGTAAAGCCAATTACCAAAAAGACGAAGAAAATAGAAGAAGAAGAACTGGTTGCTAAAGTAGAAGAGGTTAAAGAAGAAACTACACCAGCTTCAACAGAAGAAGATCAGCCATCAGTTATTGAAAATATTGAGATTAAGAAATTATCGGGTCCAAAAATTCTTGGGAAAATAGAGCTGCCTGCTAATAGTGATACCCGTCCGGTAAAAGAAGAAAAAAAGAAAAGGAAACGTATTCCGATTGAAAAGAAAGAAACTAAGAGAGAAATATTTATAAATAAAGATACAGGGGGTGGAAGAGGTGGCGGAAGTAATTTCAATCGAGGTCGAGGCCCAGGCCCAGCAGGTGGTGGTCGTGGCCGTGGTGCTACAACTGGTGGTCGCAGAGAAGAAAAACTGATTGATGAAAAAGAAATTCAGGAAAAAATCAGGGAAACACAAGCCAAATTGGCTGGTGGCGGTGGTAAGGGCAAAGGTCTGAAAGCAAAGATCCGTCGGGAAAAAAGACAAGAGTTGGCCGATTCGAAAGGCGAAATGTTGGATGATAATAAATTAAGAGTAACTGAATTTATCAGTGTAAGCGAATTAGCCAACCTGATGGATGTAAGTTTTGCTGAAGTAATCAGCAAGTGTATGGGACTTGGTATCATGGTATCAATTAATCAGCGTTTGGATGCAGAAGTAATTGAACTGGTGGCAAGTGAATTCAATTTTGATGTGGAGTTTATAGATATGGAGAAGCAGATGGAGATGGAAGATGATGAAGATGATGAAGATGAAGAAGGCGAATTGCAGCCTAGGTCTCCGATAGTTACAATAATGGGCCACGTTGACCATGGTAAAACATCATTGCTCGATTACATTCGTAGTGCCAATGTGGTAGCTGGAGAGGCCGGAGGTATTACCCAACACGTAGGGGCCTACCAGGTAGAATTAGCAAATGGAAAAGAAATTACTTTCCTCGATACTCCCGGTCATGAAGCGTTTACGGCCATGAGAGCCAGAGGAGCAAAAGTTACAGACATTGCAGTAATAGTAGTTGCTGCGGATGATGCAGTGATGCCGCAAACCCGTGAAGCAATCAGCCATGCACAAGCAGCCGGTGTTCCAATGATTTTTGCTATCAATAAGATTGATAAAGACGGAGCCAACTCACAGAAAATATATGAGCAGCTTTCCGGAATGAATATTCTGGTAGAAGAATGGGGAGGGAAATTCCAAAGTCAGGAAATAGCAGCCAAGAGCGGTTTAAATATTGATAAACTATTAGAAAAGATTTTGCTTGAGGCAGAACTGCTTGAACTGAAAGCAAATCCTGACCGTGAAGCTACCGGTACTATTATTGAAGCTACATTGGATAAAGGCCGTGGTTATGTTGCAACCCTGCTCGTTGAAAACGGAACTCTTCGCCCCGGCGATTTGATTGTGAGTGGTCAGTATTATGGCCGTGTAAAAGCATTGTTCAACGAGAGAAATAATAGAGAAGAGGAAGCTGGCCCATCGGCACCTGCTGTTGTATTAGGATTAAACGGTGCGCCGCAAGCTGGTGAGAAATTTAAAATATATGAAGACGAGAGTGAAGCGAAAGGCATTGCTAATCGCCGGGCACAGATTTTAAGAGAGCAGGGTATCCGTACCAAGAAGCATATTACACTTGATGAGATTGGCCGTCGTCTTGCATTGGGAAGCTTCAAGGAATTGAAAGTAATTATTAAAGGTGATGTGGATGGATCGGTAGAAGCCTTGAGTGATTCATTACAGAAGTTATCTACACCGGAAATTTTAGTAAGTGTAATTCATAAAGGAGTAGGTCAGATTAATGAAAGTGATATCGTTTTGGCGGAGGCATCGGATGCGATTGTAATTGCCTTCAACGTTCGTCCTTCTATGCAGGCATTAAAAATGGCTGACACAGCGGGTATTGAGATCAAGATGTATTCAATCATTTACAATGCTATTGAAGAAGTGAAGAGTGCCATGGAAGGTATGCTTGAACCTAAAGTGCAGGAAAAAATTACAGCTAACGTAGAGATAAAAGAAGTATTTAAATTTGATAAAGCTACGGTAGCGGGTTGCCAGGTTATATCAGGTAAAATAAAAAGAGATTCTAAGATCCGTCTTATCCGGGATGGTATTGTGGTATATCCTACAGCGGAGGGTGTTAAAGCTGAATTGGCTTCGTTAAAGAGATATAAGGACGATGCCAAAGATGTAACTACCGGAATGGAATGTGGATTGACAATTAAAAACTACACAGATATCAAGGTGGGAGATATAGTGGAGGCTTATGAGGAAGAAGAAGTAAAGAGAACACTGTAAATCCGCCGTCTCACTAACAAATTTTTGTTAAATACCCCTTTAAATAATCATTAGTTATAAAGGGAAAGTACTTTTGAAACTTATGCAATACGCAAAACGAATACTTATAGGCGGTGTAGCCTTACTGCTTTTTTCAGCACCTGCTTTAGCACAGCCACAAAAAGTGGTAGCGGACAGAATTGCCGGCATTGTTGGCGATCAGATCATTCTGTTGTCTGATATTAAAAATTCTATTGCTGACATTGCCCGGCAGGGTGGTCAAGTGCCTCCTAATGCAGAATGTTTAATAATGGAGCAGGCACTTATTTCAAAAGTACTGATGATTCAGGCAATGAAAGACTCATTACCAGTAACAGATGAAGAAGTTGAGGCAGAGCTGGATCAAAAGATCAGGTATTATATCAATCAGCTAGGAAGCCAACAGGCTTTGGAAGATATGGCAGGTAAAACTGTTTACCAGATTAAGGACGATGCCAGGGAATCTGTAAAAGAGCAAAAGCTTGGCGGTGCCATGCAGCGAAAAATTGTTGACAATGTACGAATGACACCTGTTGAAGTAAAGGCTTTTTTTGACCGTATTCCAACTGACAGTCTTCCTTTTTATGAATCTGAACTGGAAATTTGCCAGGTTGTAGTGTATCCAAAAGCATCAAGAGATATTGAGCAATATGTGTTTGGCGAGATGGTGAATTATAAAAAACAGATTGAAGCAAAAACAACTACGTTTGATAAGTTAGCCAAGCAAGTTTCGGAAGACCCTGGTAGTAAAGACCGTGGTGGTCAATACCAGATTAACCGTAACGAGAAAACATGGGACCCTATTTTCATGTCTACATCATTCAGATTAAAAGAAGGTGAAATATCTGCACCGGTAAAATCAAAATTCGGATATCATATCATTCAGATGGTGCAGCGGAATGGTGATGATGCAATCGTTCGCCATATTTTGAGAATTCCTCCTGTAACAGATGATGAATTAAATGGAGCGAAAACAAAATTAGATACAGTTCGTTCTAAGATAATTGCCGGTACACTTGGGTTTAATGAGGCTGCTTCAAAATATAGCGATGATGAAACTGCAAAATTTGCCGGTCCTTGTATTACCGATAGAGATGGCTCTACGTATGTAACGATTGATCAATTGGATAAAGAAATGGTAGGAATGCTTTCTAAAATGAAGATTGGAGATATATCGCAGCCAACTTCTTTTGAAGCAGAGCAAGGGAAAAAAGGTGTAAGAATTGTTTACCTGAAGTCCAGATCTGAGCCACACCGCATGAATATGCAGGACGACTACAGTAAAATATCTCAATTCGCTTTAGAAGAAAAAAAAGGAAAAACACTGGACAAATGGTTGGCTTCAAAAGTTCCAACTTATTATATTATGGTAGATGATAATATGGTGGAAGAATGCCCTCAACTGGCAAAATATGCCACCGATAAAAAATCCTTCTGATATTTTAAAAACCTAATGAAAAGCCGTTACAATTGTAGCGGCTTTTTT
>JBBSJN010000119.1:0-9242 GCA_038257235.1 Chitinophagales bacterium | reverse complement strand
CACGAAAAATGTCTATTTGGTATTGTCCAACTGTCTGCATAAACGGTCTGTAAAAATTGCCACCAACTCAAAAATAGGCGAAAGTTTCTATCAATTAAAACTTTCGCTTTTTTTATTAGCTGTTTAATTTTCAAGTGGTTATTAAAATTGTTTTTGATTCAAAAACTTTCGTAAATACAATTCTTTCCAATCCAGTAAACACTAGATAAGCTTGCAAAAAAGCTTCAGAATATAGAAGTTGACGGGCTGTTTTTCAATTACAACTTTTCATACAAAGCTCTCAGCTTTTCCCTTGTCATAATTTCTTCCCAGCCTTTTCCTAATGCGTTTTCCCAGAGCGGTTTCATGCCGATAGATACATCAATCATTTTATTAAAATCTTCATCACTTAATCCTTTGCAGATGCCAACAGGTATATCAATCTTATTTTTTTCTACCATGTATTTAAACTCCTTTACACCGGCAGGATAATATTCTTCTAAATGATTCATCACAATGCAATTGCCAATGCCATGTTTTGTGCCCAGCAAATAACTTAAACCATAGCTTACAGCATGTGCCACACCTACTTGCGAATAAGCAATACTCATTCCGCCTGCATAAGAAGCCATCATCAGTTTATCATCGCAATCAGCATTCCAACCATCCCCGCCTTCCGGACGGGCAGGCCTGTTCACAAACACATCTCTGCAAAGTTGTAAGGCTTTATCGCCATAACTTTTACTGAATTCATTCAGGTAAGTTCCTTCCAGGCTTTCAATGCAATGGATATAACAATCCATACCGGTATAGAAACGTTGATTGGCCGGAGCGTCTGCAGTCAATTCCGGATCAAGTACTATCTGATCAAACGGCGTGAAATCAGAATTCATGCCCAGCTTTTTTGTTGGTCCCGTCAACACCGTTGTTCTGGAAACTTCGGCACCCGTACCACTTAATGTAGGAATACCAACTTTATATACACCGGCATTCTTTACCAGATCCCATCCCTGGTAATCGGCCGAAGAACCGGGATTGTTCATCATTAATGAAACGGCTTTTGCAAGATCCATTGCAGAGCCACCACCGATACCGATAACACCGCTTACTGTTCCAAACTCATCTTTGAGTTGCTGCGCCAGTGAATCAACATACGTTGTTTTTGGTTCATAGGTTACATCCACAAAGACAATTTTATCCGCAGGATGCTGTGCATCTTTTCCTCTTACAGGAATTCTTTCAACCAGCGGTTTTCCTTCAAAGAAATGATCAACCAGAAAAATCATTGGTGATCCTTCTTTTCTATGCGGAGCAATAATTTCGTCTAGTTGATTAAAAGAACCTCGGCCATATACTACATAGCCAACCATTTTGAAATTTCTGAAATTCATAAGTTGTTTTTTACCACAGATAGCCACTGATTTTTTTCGCAGATTACACGGTTTTTTATAGTTCTGTGTAATCTGTGGTTGTCTCTTTTTATAATATCAATCGCTTAATCCCTTTTTTAAGATCTGCAACATTAAAATTAATCAGCAAACCTACTTTACATCTGGTTAATTTCAAATAAGTTAATACCTGGGCGGTATGCACATCCGTAAAAGCTTCAATGGATTTAATTTCTACCACAACTTTATTTTCAATAAAAAGATCTAGCCGATAACCGATGTCCAATTTTATTTCTTCATATATAAGCGGAAGAGCCTTTTCTTTTTCTACAAATAATCCTTCTTTAGATAATTCATAAAACAAACACTCTTTATAAGAACTTTCAAGTAATCCTGGTCCAAGAGCAGAATGGACTTTAAAAGAAGCCCCGATAATTTTTCCGGTTAATTCATTTATTGACTCTAAGCTGTGCAATCTGTGATATTTTTAATCTGTGTATTCTGTGGTTAAAACTATAACATTTGGGAAGCTCTATCTAAATCCTCCGGCGTATCAATCTCCACACCCATATAATCTACCACCACCATCCGAAGCGGAATACCGTTTTCCAGATAGCGAAGACATTCAATTTTTTCAGCAGCTTCCAATGGCGACATGGGCCAGCTGGAGAAATTCAACAAAGCTTCTTTGCGAAAAGCATACACACCAATATGTTCATAATAAACAGGAACAAGATTTTTATTTCTGTGATAAGGAATGGCACTTCTGCTGAAGAAAAGCGAATTCATGTTTTTATCTACAGCAACTTTTACATAGTTAGGGTCTTCAATTTCTTTTTGAGATTTTAGTTCCTGCATCAGCGAAGCAACTTGTACGGATGTATCATTAAACTGTTGCAATAATTTTTCCAGCGGTTCTTTTTTTACAAACGGTTCATCACCCTGCACATTCACAATCACATCAACATTCATTTCTTTTGCCGCTTCTGCAATACGGTCGCTGCCGCTTTCATGTTCATGCCTGCTCATTACGGCATTACCACCGGCATTCACTATTTCTGTATAAATAATATCACTGTCAGTAACCACCACCACTTCATCAAACAAGCCTGTTGCAACAGTAGCATCATAAGTATGGCGTATAACAGGTTTATCACCCAGTATTTGCATTAGCTTACCCGGAAATCTTGTAGCGGCATATCTTGCCGGAATCATGGCGATTATTTTCATACTGTAAAACTACATTCCTGTAGAGAAATTTTTTATAAATCTAATTTCTGAAATGGCTTTTTCATCAACGCCAAAAAGTCTTCGTCTCTTTCATTGGAATAATGTTTGTCTATTCCATATCGAATATCTTTTATATCCAGCTTCATAAAAGTGCCAAACATTCTGTCCCAAATAGATAAAACAGCTCCATAGTTGCTATCGGTAAATGGCTGTTTCCAATGATGATGCACTTTGTGCATATTGGGAGAAACAAGAATATAACTCAACGTTTTATCCAACCCTTTGGGCAAACTGATATTTGCATGAGTAAATGCTGTGGCAAGTACAAGCAGTGTTTGATAGATCATCACACCATACATTGGTGTTCCGGAGATAAAGATCAGCAGCATAAAAAATATTCCTCGTAAAACACTATCGCCGGGATGATGGCGAAGACCGGTCGTTACATCTACACTATTATCCGTATGATGTATCAAATGAAAACGCCACAGCGGCCTTACCTTATGCATTACCCAATGCACCAGCCAGCTGCTAAAGTCAATTGCCAGTATGGCTATTAGTATGGTAAGGCCGACTCCTGCATTGAACCAATGCACCAAACCAAATGTATGTAGCTGACACCAGTCGGCAATTAATACAATAAGAATGGCCAGTAATGTGTGTATGATAAGATGAATAACGGTAAAGCCGAAATTGACAGCAGCATGGCGTACTTTATTCTTTTTATAACCCAAAGAAAGCAAAGGAATAGCTCCTTCAATGATCCAGAAAAGCATAAGGCCGCCAACAAGAATGATCATTCTTTCAACAGGCCGCTGCTCCAGTGTTTGAAAATGCTCAACAATACTTTGCCACATGTGAAATTATTTATGGCAAAAGTTACGAATAAATAGAAGAATGCCCTTTACTGCGTATCAATTGGTGGAAATTCATGTTTACAATCAAAACAATGATTGACCTTGTCAGTTGTAATAGCAAAATCACCAAGAAAAAAAGTAGTGATGGCACTTATCCAGTTAATGGCTTTTCGGGGAGTACTTACCAACTCAATATTATGCGAACCACAATTTGGGCAAGCAACTTTAGCTTGTTGTTCTTTTTTTAATGTGCTTAAAATATTCCAGGCTCTCTCTGCCTGCTCTTTATATACCATGATCTTAATACCACCAACGGCATTGGTAAGTATGGGGTCCATGGTTACAGTATGCTCATCTTTAAGCCAGCAGTTAATGCCTTCTTCTTCCAGCACTCCTCTGGCTATATGCGCATCTATATAATTGTTGTAGGCATTCAGAATAACAAAACTCATATTCAGTAAATGTATAAAATATAACTTCTGAAATTTCAGGAACTTAAAAGTTATTTGTCATCCGTATTTTTCAATGTATGATTGGGCTGGGTAGGAAATTTAGTGGTAGCATTCTGGATAATCAATCGCACCAAAAACAAAAAAATCTCCACAAAAACAATGGAGATTTAAAAAGTAAAAGTATTTTATTCTCCTTTAGGCCCGCCCGCCTGCCCGATCTGATCATTCAGGCGGGGATGGTTCGGTCGGACGGGGGATAGGGACTTATTGATTCAGCATCAGCGGCATTACCAGCATCAGCAACTCTTCATTCTCATCAAGGTCTGTTGGTTTAATGATACCCGCCTTTGTTGGTGTAGAAAGCTCCATAGTAATCTCATCGCTTTCGGCAGCACTAAGCATTTCAATTAAAAACCTTGCATTGAAAGCAATCATCAGGTCTTCACCATTGTACTGGCATTTCATTCTTTCATTTCCTTCAAAAGAAAAATCTACATCCTGTGCAGCTAATTGTAATTCGCTGCCGCTTATGCTCAATGCTACCTGGTTAGTACTTTTGTTACTGAACACACTTACACGGCGCAAGGCAGATTGAAAATCATTTTTATTAACTGTTAGCTTATAGGGGTTATCAGTTGGTATTACCACTTTGTAATCTGGAAATCTTGCATCTATCAGGCGGCAACTCATTTGCGTAGTACCGTGCAGCACAAAAAGATGATTGCTATTATAGCTTACTGTAATTTCTTCATCAGTAAACGGAATAGCAGCTTTTAACAGGCTCAATGGTTTTCTTGGTGCAATAAATGAATCTGACTTAGGGCATTTTACATCTGTTCTTTTATAACGAACTAAGCGATGAGCATCTGTAGCCACCGCTTGCAATCCTTTTTTATCCAGTTCAAAGAAAACACCTGTCATTGCCGGGCGAAGGTCATCAGTACTTGTGGCAAACAATGTTTTGTTGATGGCCGTAACCAATGCCGATGCAGGCATGGTGAATGAAGTGGTATCGTCTGCAGTTGGTTCTTTCGGAAAATTATCCGGGTTTTCTCCCATCACTTTATACTTACCATTATCGCTGGTAATTTCAACCCCGAAATTCTTATCTATACTAAAAGTAAGTGGCTGATCAGGAATATTCTTTAAAGAGTCCATCAGTATTTTGGCAGGAATACACACTTTACCGCTGTCCTTTGCTTCAATATCCAACTGTACTCTCATTACTGTTTCCAGGTCCGTAGCCACAACGGTCAGTTTGTTTTTTTCTACTTCAAATAGAAAGTCTTCTAAGATCGGCAACACGGTGTTGGCATTAATTACACCGGCGATATGTTGTAATTGTTTCAGTAAACCTGAAGAAGAGGCAATAAATTTCATCTGTTAGAATTTAGTTGTTCAATATGTCAGAAGGAATTCGGTTAAAGAGTTTCTTCATTTTTGATAAAGTGTCTGAAAATTTTTTTAACCTCATTTCATCACCATTGGTTTGTGGCGAAACTACTGATTTTTCTATTCACCAATCACCTGTTTTTCAGACGGATATTAACATTAATGTAGAAAACTTTGAAGGAAAGAAACTCCTGTTTCACCATCTTTAACCCACAACTACTTAGTATCTTGCTTTTTCTCAATTAAATTAATATGCTGGATAAATTATTTGCATGGGGAAAGAAGAAAAAAGAAGCGCAACAAAACCCGGCGATTCTTTTTGGTCGCTATTCGGACAATAATAAGCCATTGGCTAAAGTGAATCGCTGGACGGAAGCAGAAAATCTGTACAAGGAAAAGAAATATACCGAAAGCATGGATGCTTTTTTCGACTACCTGCGGGATGAAGAAGTGGCTAATGTGGTGTATGAAAGAAATGGAGCAGAGGGAAGGTTTCAGCTTTATCAGGGTTCCAAAGTAGTAAGAGGCACTTTTAACCCCGTAAGAATAAATGCAGAAGTTACACTGGCCCGCATGGCACAGCCATCTGTTCCGGTAATGCGGCGTTTGCTCGAAATGAATTTTAATCTGTTCTATGGCCGCTTTGCATTGGAAAACGACAGGCTTTGTATGAAATTCGACAGCGACCCAAGTGCCGCCAGTCCAAGCAAGCTTTATTACGGATTAAAAGAACTGGCCACAAAAGCCGACAAACAGGATGATCTGCTGGTGCAGGATTTCGTTTCATTGGAAACAACAGAAAGCGGACATATAACAACCGTTTCAGATGCAGAGAGAGCGGTGAAATATGAATACCTGCAAAAATGGATAAAGGAAACCTTAGATTATATCAATACGCTGGATGCAGATAAGTTTGCAGCAGGAATAGCCTACATCTTACTGTCGCTCATCTATCGTATCGACTACTTAATTACTCCAGAAGGAAAACTGCTGAATGACCTGGAAAAGATTGGCGGTATCTATTTTAAAAAAGACGAACGGTCTGTTATGGAAAAAAGTAAGGACATGGTTGAAGAGGTTAAAAAACTTCAACAGTTATCAAAAGAAGAAATAAACACCTACCTTTTTCACTCCCGCTACACTTATTCCATTGTGTCACCACAGCCCTATAAAACTATTACAGATTGCATTCATGGTGCCAATCAGAACATGGTTTGGTACAGAGACAATAATCATCCGCTTATTGCTTCGCAGATAATTGAATATGGCATTATGTTTTGCCAGTATTCTTACAGCCTTCCTAAAGCAATTACCGAATTGAATCATTTATATATGATGATTAACTATTCGCATTATTTCGCAGCACTTGGGTTTGGTAATGAGTATTACAATGCCGAAAGAAATTCATTCAATGTAAAGAATATTGTTGGACAGATAAAAGCCATTCAGCAAAAATGGAAAGAAAAATTTCCGCTGATGTATTTTAAAACAGAAAATCTTCGTTTCGACAGCCTGGTAAATTTTAATTATTCATTTACCAACGAAATGGAATTTTTAAATATGGATCCTAAGTAACCACTGATTGTTTTAATTAAAAAGATTTGAATGATAAAATCGGAGTATAAATTTTCGGAGTTAACTGCAAAAGAGATTGGTTGTGCAATGAAGGTGCACCAGAAGATGAGAAGTGGTTATCCTGAACAAATTTATCATCGATGTCTTATTATAGAATTTTCAAAAGAAGCAATTGCTTTTCAACAGGAAGTGGAAATGCCAATCTACTATGAAGGAACACTGGTGGGAAAGAGAAGAGCAGATTTTTTGATAGTCAATAAAGTGGTATTGGAAATAAAAGCTATGGCAGAGCTAACGGATGCACACCTGGCTCAGGCCTTAAATTATCTTGAAGGAATGAATCTGGAAATAGGGTTATTAATAAACTTTGGATCAAAAAGCCTCGAAATAAAACGAATTATAAATAATAAAATAACGAAATCAGAAAAAACCTCGTAATCAAACTAATCAACGGTAATGGATCCCCAACTAATTATAGAAAAATACCAGAAAGCAATTATTCAGATTGCTACACAAAACGGAACAGGCACAGGTTTTTATATAAAGGAATTTGACCTTATTGTTACCAACGATCATGTGGTGGCAGATAATGCAGAAGTAACAATTGCCGGCAAAGCATTCGACAAAGCTTTGTCAAGAGTTTGGTACACCGACAGAAAACATGACCTTGCTTTTTTACAGGCTCCAGCAGGTATAGAGTTAGCTGATGTGCCATTAGGTTTGTATGAGCAAATGAAAGATGGCGATGCTGTTGTTGCCATTGGCCATCCGTATGGATTAAATTATACAGCCACACAAGGTGTTATTTCCAAAGTAGACCGCATACGGGATGGCTTAAAGTTTATACAGATAGATGCTGCCATTAATCCTGGTAACAGCGGTGGACCGTTGGTAAATATGAATGGAGAAATAATAGGTGTTAATTCCTTCATCATTCGTGGCGGCGATAACCTTGGCTTTGCCCTGCCTGTAAATTATTTAAGAGAAGCATTACAACTTTATTTGCCCAACAAAGGACAAGCATCTGCAAGGTGCTTTAGTTGTGATTATCTTGTTACAACCGCTAATATCGACACAAAGAAATATTGCCCCAGTTGCGGCACGGAGATAAAACTCCCTGAAATACCGGAAAAAGAAGTAGAAGCAGTTGGTACTGCCAAAACTATTGAATCTATTTTAAAAGAGCTGGGTAAAGATGTGCGGTTGGCCCGGGAAGGTGTAAATACCTGGAGTGTAAAAGAAGGCTCTGCAAAAATCAAGATTACCTACAATGCCGAAAACTTTTTTGTTGCAGGCGATGCCTTTCTCTGCCATTTACCGGCAGATGCATCGAAGATAAAACCGCTGTACCAGTTTTTGTTGCAGGAAAACTTTCACACTCATGGTTTAGTGCTTAGTTGTGTCAAGCAGAATATTATTTTAAGCCGCATTATCTACGACCTCGATATGACGGTGGAAAATGGCGTAGCTGCTTTTCGTAATCTTTTTCAAAAGGCAGATTACTACGATGATTATTTGAAAAGCGAATACAGTTGTATGAATAGGCTCGAAGAATAAATACATTGATGTATAAAAAAATCCTTACCAAAGAACAGGCGCTGCAAAAATTAAAACATTACTGTGCTTACCAGGAGCGGTGCCATAATGATGTAAAGGAAAAACTATACAAACTCGGTGTCTGGAAAAAAGACCATGAAGAGATCATCGCTGCATTGATTGAAGAGAACTACCTGAACGAAGAAAGGTTTTCCATTGCCTATGCCGGAGGAAAATTCCGCATCAATAACTGGGGCCGTGTAAAAATAAAATTTGCATTAAAGCAAAAACAGATAAGCGACTATTGTATTAAAAAAGCATTGAAGCAGATAAGCGAAACAGATTACCTGAAAGTATTGGCAAAGCTGGCGAAGGAAAAATATGCTTCACTGAAAGCAGATCAGCATTTAGTCAGGAAAAAGAAGACAATGGATTATTTGATGATGAGGGGATTTGAAATGGAATTGGTGAAAAAGTTGGTAGAGAAGAAAAGTGAGTAACTGTAAAATGGCGCATTTTCGATGTAAGTCTTGGCCAGTCATCAGCTATTTTGATGAAAGATCAAATGCACATGAAATATTACTTCGTTTCAATATTATCAAATACATTAATGACAGAAGGTGCATCTCTCTTTTGGGAGCTGCTTTTTTATTTAAGTGCTCATAATAATAAAAGTAAATTTGCATAATTGTTTTATTCATGTCAACACTTTCTATAACAACCATACAAACCAATCTTCACTGGGAAGATAAAGCCGCCAACCTACACATGCTGGAGCAAAAGATCAGCAGCATAAAAGAGAAGACGGAAATTGTGGTACTCCCCGAAATGTT
>JBBSJN010000118.1:0-9303 GCA_038257235.1 Chitinophagales bacterium | reverse complement strand
TTTATTCACTTTCTCAAACTCACCTGCACTATTCAATTTCGAATTCACACTAAAATAAAATTTGATCTTTGGTTCTGTACCACTTGGTCTTGCAGAAATACTGCTTCCATCGGCTAAAATAAATTGCAGCACATTTGATTTAGGTAATTCAATCGGCCACTCCTCTCCTGTTTGTCCACTGGATCCTGCGGACGGGTTGGTACCTTTTTGCAATTCATAATCCAGCAACTGTACTACATTAGAACCGTTAATTGCTTTCGGCGGATTGTTACGATAGCTTTCCATCATCGCCGCTATCTGCTCCTGGCCGTCCATTCCCTTTTTAGTAATAGAGATCAGGTGTTCTTTATAAAAACCGTACTCCACATACAGGTCAATCATTTTTTCATACAGGCTTCTCCCTTTTTCTTTTTCATAAGCCGCCATCTCACAAAGCAATGCCACCGCACTTATGCCGTCCTTATCCCGTATCTGGTCGCCAATCATCAGGCCAAAACTTTCTTCACCACCAATGATATAATTCTCCTTCCCTTCTTTCTGCCGTATCAGTTCAGCAATCCATTTAAAACCTGTCAGCACCCGATAACAATTCACTCCGTTTCCTTTTGCGATGGCATCAATCATCGGTGTGGTAACGATCGTTGTCACCACCATATCATTTGGCTGTGCAATGCCTTTTGTTTTTCGTGCTTCCATCAAGTAATTAAAAGCAAGCACCGCAGTCTGGTTGCCATTCATCAGCACCCATTTGCCATTGCTGTCTTTCACACCAATGGCTATTCTATCAGCATCAGGATCAGTCCCACTCAGTATATCAGCATCTAATTTTTCCGCCAGTTTCAAACCCAAACTCATTGCTTCACTTTCTTCTGGGTTAGGATAAGCCACCGTAGGAAAGTTTCCATCAGGTTCACTCTGCTCTTTTACAATATGTACATTATCAAAACCAAATTCCTTCAACACCTGCGGTAGCAATGTAATGCCAGTGCCATGTATCGGTGTGTAAACAATTTTCAGGTCTTTGTGTTTTTGAATTACTTCTGGGTACACACTCAGGCTTTTCACCATTTTGATGTAAGCATCATCCATATCCTTGCCGAGCATAGATATATTTTCCTCACCACCGCTCCATTTCACATCATCAACAGAAGCAATTTTATCTACTTCCTTTATTACATTCTTATCATGCGGCGGCACCAGTTGCGAGCCATCATTCCAATAAGCTTTGTAACCATTGTACTCTTTTGGATTATGCGAAGCAGTTACTACCACACCGCCCTGGCATTTTAAATGGCGGATAGCAAAAGATAATTCCGGCGTTGGGCGCAAAGCTTCGAACAAATAAACTTTTATCCCATTCGCTGCAAAAACATTCGCCGTTGTTTCAGCAAAAAAGCGGCTGTTGTTCCGGCTGTCATGTGCAATCGCCACACTCACACCATCGGGAAAACATTGTTTCAGGTAATTGGCATAACCCTGCGTAGCCATTCCCACCGTGTATTTATTCATACGGTTGGTACCCACTCCCATCAGTCCACGAAGTCCTCCGGTACCAAACTCCAGATTTTTATAAAATGCATCCGCTAATTCATCCGGATTATTTTTTTGCAGATCCGCAACAGCCATTTTTGTATCCGCATCAAAATTTCCTTCAAGCCATGTATTTACTTTCTTCGCTATTTCCTCTTTCATATCGAAAAATTTAATTTGTAGCGAATTTCGGCTGAATTGGTAACATTAACAAGTAGATTAACTTCCGGCAATATTTCTTTGTATTTTTATGGTGAAAAACAGGCATATGACAACTACCGGAATAAAAAAGCAATTAACAGAAGCCATTAATAAAATTGATGACACCGATTTTCTGGAAGCATTACAGATCATCGTCAATTCAAAAAAAGATGAAGAGACCGCTTATCAACTATTAGCTCCCCAAAAAAAGGAATTAGACAAAAGGCTTAAAAGTCACAAATCTGGTCAAAGCAAATCGTACACCTGGCCGGAAGTAAAAAAGTCTCTTCTTAAAAAATAAGTATGCCTTTTGCAATCGAAATTAAGGAAGAAGCTAAAACCGATATAGCTGATGCGATGGCATGGTATGCTGCAAAAGCAGAAAATTTAGACATTCGTTTTATCACCGCCATAGAAGAAACGCTTATAAAGATTCAAAATACCCCAGCTGCTTTTAAAAAAATATATAAACAGTTCCGGCAAACCTCAATTAAATCATTTCCGTATGTTATAGTTTATCAGCATCAAAAAAATGCAGTTATTGTGTATGCTGTATTCAATACATGGCAACATCCTACCAAAAAACTGCAACGTATTAAAAAGTAGAAATATTTTATGAGGTCATCGGCATTACTACTATCATCGTCCCTTGTGTCACACTCTTCATCGTCCCGTTCAATGCTGGGCATTTTGATAATATCATTTTTTCTTTCAACCAATCTTAAAGCACAAACCGATACTTTAAGCATTGACACTACAAATAGGAAAATAACATCTGTATATCAGTCTTCGGAAATATTCCATGAAACAACATTTACTAAAAAAATAAAAGACAGTACAAATATTCTTACTCCGCAACAAATAAAAAAAAGGACATGGCTCGTTGCCAGTGCCAATGTTGTTGGCTACAGTGCTACCATGATTGCACTTTCATCTGCCTGGTACAGTCAATATGACCGTACCAAGTTTCATACATTCAACGATTTTCCGGAATGGAAACAAGTAGATAAGGTTGGACATTTATATAGTGCCTACATCGAGAGCCGTGCCAGTATGGAAATGTGGCGATGGACAGGCATTGACAGAAAGAAAAGAATCTGGATAGGTGGCATGAGTGGGGCAGTTTATCAAACCGTCATCGAAGTGCTGGATGGTTACAGTGCCGGCTGGGGATGGAGCTGGGGAGATTTTGGTGCAAACATTCTTGGCAGCGGTGCATTGGTGGCACAGGAACTTGCATGGGATGATCAACGCATCAAGCTAAAATTTTCTTTTCATAAAAAATCATACTCCGACCCAACGTTGAATCAACGCAGCGATGTGCTGTTTGGAAAAACTGTTCCAGAACGATTGTTGAAAGATTACAATGGTCAAACCTATTGGGCAAGCATGAACCTGAAACCTTTTTTCAAAAATTCAAATATTCCAGAATGGTTATCTGTAGCAGTTGGCTATGGCGCCGAAGGATTATTCGGCGGCACGGAGAATATTGGAAAGGATGATAATGGCAATATTATTTTCAATCGGCCGGATATAAAACGTTATCGTCAATGGTATTTAGCTCCTGATATTGATTTAACCAAAATCAAAACAAATAAAAAAGGATTGAAATTTCTCTTTACTGTTTTAAGTGCATTTAAGTTTCCTACTCCATCGCTTGAACTTTCAAAGGGGAAATTTAAAGTTCATGTTATACACTTTTAATTGATAGCAGAAGCAATTATATTAAAGTTACTTTTTCCATAAAATGATTTTGAACACGGATTTAACAGATGAGATAGATGCACACGGATTTGTTTTCTGCTACGCAGAAAACTATTATCCTGTTAATCTAAATTCTGCGAAGCAGAATAATCAGTGTTTATCCCGTTCCATCCGTGTTCCTTTTTATTGTATCCTTTTACTTTGTTTTAACCCAATTGGCTTCTAAGCCGTAAATTAGCAGTTGTAAACTTCAGCCATGCAAATTATTCAACAGGTTCTCTTTATTCTTGTCAGTGCATTTTCTGTCTGGTTCTTTTCAAAAAAAATTAGAGAGATTAGCCGCAATATCAAGCTTGGCCGTGATGAAGATATCAGCGATAACAAACCACAACGATGGAAAAATGTTTTGTTACTGGCATTCGGGCAAAAGAAAATGTTCCGCAATCCCTTGGTAGCTGTGATGCACTTTTTTGTATATGCCGGATTCGTCATTATTAATATTGAAGTACTGGAGATTGTGCTGGATGGCATTTTTGGAACCCACCGGATGTTTGCACAGCCATTGGGAGGTCTTTATACTTTCCTCATAAATGCATTTGAAATACTGGCCTTGCTGGTATTGGTTTCCTGTGTTATCTTTTTAATAAGAAGAAAT
Organism: Chitinophagales bacterium; assembly: GCA_038257235.1. GTDB lineage: Bacteria > Bacteroidota > Bacteroidia > Chitinophagales > Chitinophagaceae > JJ008. Next base: position 5,213 of record JBBSJN010000118.1, on the reverse strand, counting down.
ATCATCAAGATAAAACGTTTTATCAGTAAGGACCTAATTGGCTGGCCAAAAACTGATGCGAATTATATCCTCATCACAGAGATTGTATTAATGTCGTTATTTCTTTTTCTGAATGCAAGTGATACGTTATTACAAACAAGAGGTGTAGAACATTATGCTGCCCACCCAACAGGGAATTTTATTCTATCTCAATTCCTGCATCCCGTAATTAGCGGTATGAGTAATGATTCGCTGGTAATTTTAGAAAGAAGTTGCTGGTGGTTACACATCGTTGGCATATTTGCCTTCCTAAATTATTTGCCTTATTCAAAACATCTGCATATCATTTTAGCATTTCCGAATGCCTGGTATGCAAAACTGATTCCTCTGGGAGAAATGGATAATATGCCATCTATTCAGAATGAAGTGTTGTATGCTATGCAGCCTGAATTAATTCCGGCCGGCGAAACGGCTATACCACATAAATTCGGCGCTAAAGACATAATGGACCTTAGCTGGAAGAATATAATGGATGCATATAGCTGTACCGAATGTGGTAGATGCTCAGCTGCCTGCCCTGCCACACAAACAGGCAAATTACTTTCTCCAAGAAAAATAATGATGGATACCCGGGACAGGGCACATGAAGTAGGCATGAACGTAGGCAGGAACAACGAGTTTAAAGACGATGGAAAAAGTTTATTGCATGATTATATAACGGTGGAAGAACTAAGAGCCTGTACTACCTGCAATGCCTGTGTAAAGGAATGCCCCGTCAGCATTGATCCGCTGGATATTATTTTAGAACTGCGCCGTTATTTAGTAATGGAAGAAAGTAATTCACCACAAGAATGGGCAGCTATGTTTAGCAATGTAGAAAACAATTTTGCGCCGTGGAAGTTTAGTCCGGAAGAAAGAGATAAATGGGTGGAAGAGATGAAATGAATAGCAATTAGCAATTAGCAATTAGCAATTAGCAATTAGCAATTAGCAATTAGCAATTAGCAATTAGCAAAAAATAAAAAAAATGGAGCTTAAACACTTCCCTTTCCAAACAATTGACTGGTCTTCCATTCCCACTGAAGAACACAAAGGAGAAACAGGCTTCGCATACTGGAAAATACAAATGATGAATGACATAAGAGTGCGGGAGGTTGTTTATTCTCCCGGCTACGTTGCCGATCACTGGTGTAGTAAAGGCCATATTATTTATTGTGTGGAAGGCAGCATATCTACAGAATTGGCTGATGGAAGAATTATGAATTTATCAGCAGGTATGTGCTATTTTGTTGGTGATAATAACGAAGCACACAAAACATCAACTGCTACAGGCTGCAAATTATTTATTGTTGATTAAGCAAAATTGCCATTAAGTAAAATAATTACCTGCTGCGTACGTTTTATTCTTACTTATGCTACGACTTCTTTCCTTTTTCATCGCCATATCCATCACTCTTGCATGTCATTCACAAAAGCCTTTTGAATTTGGTGGTGAATACATGCGGTTTATCGGGCAAGGTTATAATAATGCAAAAGCAGCATTGCGGGGAGAATCATTTACTAATAAAAGCAGCTTTAGTGCCGGTATCACTTACCAGTTAGCTTCCAAAAAAGCATATTCCGTTTCGCATGGCTTTGGTTTGTATATCGGTTATCGTTATGCCTTCAGCGATAAAATTATAACGAAAGGCAGCAGCCCTTTTGTCGGAGCAAGGGTTTTATTCTCCCTCGAAAACTTTGAAGGCAAGACCAGCCAAAACAGTTTACTGATTACACCATTTGCCGAAGCAGGTTATCATTTTGTATTTGCAAAGCGGATTTATGCCGCACCATCAGTTGGCTATGGCTACACGTTGAAGATCAGTAAAGATTATAATTCGATGGATGAAGATAATGGCGCCAGAATTATACCATCTCTTTCCGCAGGTTACCGTTTTTAATCATCCACTTCACCAATTTTCTTTTCATTATCCTGGTGCACCATTTTATTGATCGGATCTTTTTTCTTCAAAATTCTCCAAAATTGAATAATGGCCGTTAAAGCAAAAATTCCGCCGATTACCCAATTTAAAATATCCTGGTTATTGCTGATTTTGTTGGCAACTAAACGACCACCAAAAATAAAAACACAGTTCCCGATGAATGTACCAATAGCAATTCCAATTATATAAACGTTGTAATGATCATTTCTTGGCATTAAGACTTTCTTGCTGAACAGCACAGTACTCCAGCCAAACCAAAATGGTATTTGCACCGGATTCAATGCACTCATCACCAAGCCCAATAAAAATTTAGGCATTGGACTATCAAGCACTGCATTCTTTGAAACAGATGGATGTAATGCGGCATAAAAACTGGCCGCCGCTAATGCCAGCACAATAACTAATGTTACCCATTCTAAAGCCTTGAGTATTTTTTCCTGCTTTCTTATCCAATCCATTGCCACCAATGAAAGACGGACATAAACTATTTCTGCCAATAAAGAACCGGCTGAAAAAAGAATGGCCGCCATCACCCCATCGGTTATAGAAATCTGCATGGCGGCAATATTGAGTGTTCCCAATGGCAGGGAACCAAGGAAACTGACCAGCATACCAACAAAGAAAATCTTAATTAACGGCCGCATAAAACGAAAATAGGAAGTAATAGTCAGGTTACCATTACAAGCTGTTGAAGTTTTTTTACATCCGGAATTTCAATCTTTTTTCTTGAAATATTTACTAAGCCTTCTCCTTCTATCTGGCTGATGAGTGTGGTAACTGTTTGCCTGGCGCTGCCAATCAGTTTTGCAATATCATCATGCGTCAAAAAATTATTGATCGAATAGGAGGTTGCTGATCCGTCATAACCATCCATAATAGCAAGGTGATAATAAAATGCAAGCAGTCTTGTTCGCACATCTTTGTTCAGCATATTCAGCAAACGGAATTCAGCCCTTCGCAATTTCTCTCCTATCTGTTTACTATACTTGATTGCCAGTTCAGGCTTTTTTTTCAGCAAGTTCTCAAAGTCTTCAATAGAAAAAGCACAAAGGCTTACGTTTCCTTTATAGGCTTTGGCAAATTCTCCGTTCAGGTTATTTCGCTCCAGTGCAAACTGTCCGAATATTTCTCCTTCCTTAATTATTTCTTTTATGATTTCATTACCCTCGTCATCAATAAATCCAATCTTGATATATCCGCCTTTTACAAAGTATAATTTATTCAGGTGATGGGAATCAAAATAGATATAGTCGCCCTTCTTGGCTTCAATAAAATGATGAACAAGATTTAACTCGTCGTATTCCTGATCGCTAAGATTACACCACAAATCATAATTGCGAAGCAACATGAATTTTTCATCATCCGGCATTAGAAGTATTTTAGGAATTAAAGTTAGCGAAAGCAATCAGAAAGATGTAACGGCTTAGTCATACTTTTCAAGCATCTTAAAATGCTTCTTGGCATCCTGCAGGTATCTGTAGCCTTTCATAAAAGACCAGTAAGGCACTCCTTGCTTATGATTATAACGACTGATCATATACAACACTTTCCAGTGATGTAATAAAACACCGTAAGCCTTCCAGATACTCATATTACAATCGTAAATATGGTTCGGTTCTGCACCGCAACCGTTAAACTCAAGAATCAGAAAGTTCTTTCCCTGTTTCAAATCTTCAATAGAAGTGGTTTTAATATCATAACGGCCATAATAAAACTTATCGGTAAAATGGCTGAGTTCATCGAATACTTTGTGCAGGTTTACATCAATCTCGTTATGCAAGTTGGTAAACTGTGCTCCTCTGTTGTGATTGCCGGCATACGACAAGTAAAAAATTTCTCCCTCAGGAATCACTCTGTCGAAACGATGCTCATGCCGATGTTCCATTTCTTCCATACGAAATTTTGCACGGGGATGCTTCGCCACCAAATCCTTTAAAGTAGTATTTCCATCACCTTTTACCTGTAATAACTCTTTATCAATAAATCCGCTCACTACCCCTTTCTCTTCCCATGGATAGCGGTAATAAAACACACTGACTTCTACCGGTAGCTCTACTAAATCTTGTACAATATATTCAACCGGAATTCTCTCATGGTATTTTTCCAACTGGTCTTCACTATCTATTTTCCGGAATAAAATTCCTTTCATGCCCACATCGGGTTTTACAATATAGGGAAGGGAAAAACCTGCTTCGGCAACTTTCTTTTTCACTTCGTCAAAAGACCAGTCATGCATGATGTAAATAGTACGGGGAATAAGATGAGCCGGCAACTGGTCATACATTTCCTTCTTTCCTTCTCCTTCAAAACCGCCAAAAGTGATGGTAGGATTGGAAGGGCTGAAAAACCAGAAATTCCAGCTACGGATACAATACCATGACCAGACAACACTGATTGGAAAATACAGAACATAGAAATTCCATAGTTCCCAATTAGTTATTTTTTGAAAGATTTTTTTTATTTTCATGCAGCATTTGAACAAAAATAAGTTTCCTGTTAAGAAAGAAAGATTTTTGTTTGAAAAATTTTAAAACCGGAACCAACAAATTTATTTTATGCGAAAATTTATACTCTCCATCGCTGTCATATTCCTCTTTTTAAATGCCGGGAGTACTTCCACTCCGGCAGAAAACATTAATCCAAAAATCGAAAACAGTATTGAGCCAACCCATCCACCGTTTAACTTTATTACCGCAAAAGTAAAAGATGTAGAAAAGCTTTTGGGACGGAAAATGAAACTGAAAGAAAAAATTGGTTTCAAGATACTACAACATAAACTCAGGAAAGACAGTTCTCATAAAAAGGGAGAACCAGGTTCGGACAAAGGAAAAACAGCTATGATACTTGGTATTATTGGTGCAGCATGCCTGCTGATTCCATTCTTAGCAATTGCTTCAATTCCTTTAGCGATTCTGGCAATCGTATTTGGCAATCAGGCCAAAAAAGAAAACCCAAATGATAGCAAGGCAAAAACGGGAGTTATATTGGGCTGGATAACAATAGGACTGGTTGTTCTTGCTTTGATATTGGTCGTTGCCATTCTTGCAACATGGAGCGGCTGGGGCTGGGGTTGATAAGTGCTTTGTTTTCAGTAATATTGTTGCTGAAACTTAATTAAATGAATGTTCCAACTGTAGCTGAATTATTTGCTGAAGGTAAAAACCCCGAGGTTCTTTTCTGGGTGGGCTGCGCCGGTAGTTTTGACCAAAGAGCACAAAAAATTACCAAGGCCTTTGTTACCATTCTTGATAA
>JBBSJN010000117.1:0-9393 GCA_038257235.1 Chitinophagales bacterium | reverse complement strand
GATAGGTCGTAATCTGACTGTAACCAATGAAAAAGGAAAGCCGAACGCACAACGACGGTTTGGCAATATGGCGGGGCGACGAATATATTCTCAGCTTTTGTTTGTCTTGTCCTGAAATAGGTTGACACTAAAGTTGCTTCATCTTAAATGACTATCACATTAATGAAAATCATAAAAAAAATTCTGATTACAGGCATTCTTATAATACTTGCCTTGTCACTCTATGCTAACTTTATGCATAACGAAATATTTTCTTCAAGAAATGAACTATCAGGCCTGGATACCACATCTTACAAAAAAGGAACACCCATTTCTTTTAAAAGTGGCAAATACACATTAAAAGGAAACCTGTTAGTGCCTAAAAAATCTGACAGAAAATTTCCTGTTATTATTTTTTGTGCTGGTTCAGCGGTATCGTCGTATGCATCAAACTATACTAAATTTCTTGACTCTTTGTTCGAGAGCAATTTACCGATGGACAGTGTTGCTGTTTTATACTTTGACAAAAGAGGAATTGGTCAATCGGAAGGCAAATGGTTTAATACAAGCTTCGAAGAACGAGCAGCTGATGTAAAGGCAGCAGCTGATTATTTAAAAACACTTTCCACTATTGATACAAATAAAATAGCCGTTGTTGGACACAGCCAGGGTGGATGGATTGTGCAAATATGCTTAGCTAAATATCCTGAAACATTTGTCGGGGGGATATCAATGGCTGGACCAACCTTTAGCGTAAAAAAACAATTAATTAATGATTATCAGACTAAATTTATGTGTACTGAAAATCTTGATAGTAACAAAGCAAATCGTAAAGCTGAAAAAAATGTACGCCGTGATTTATTTTTTACTTCATTATTTCCCTTTAAAGAAAGCTGGAAGCAACTTCAAGTAATTAAGAATTTTGAACCAAGTAGTTATTTAAAAAAAATCAAAAAACCAATTTTACTACTGTTTGCTGAAAATGATGCTCTGGTATATCCAGCTTGGTGTGTAAAGGAATTAAGCAATGTTTTTCCAGATGGACTTCCTTACAATTTTGATACGATGGTTATTAAAGGAGTTAATCATGGTTTTATGATTTCTTCTTTATGTTACAATGGCTCATTTAAAACAATTCCTTATTCAGACGACTGTAAGAATGCTATCTTAAATTGGACACAGCAATTTTTGTTAAAATAAAACAATCATTCAATAGCAAAATAGTAAGGCGGGCAATAAGCACTTCCAAAAGCTAGGATTGGACATTGGAACATCGGCTGCAATCGCTATTGTGCATTTACTCGGGATGGACAAACATCGCTGAACTTTTGTTTTTTAACTTGTACTTTTATATCTTTATTCAGCAGCGGTTCCGGAATTGACATTCAATGAATGCCAGCCCTGCAGTAAGTCCTGCTCACATGCAAGCATAGCGGCCGACAACCTTTCTAATATCGACAGATAGGCCTTAACATGGAAGTAACAAGGCTTTTCAACGAATTTTTTAACAACAAAAAAAACCGATAGACCGAAATCAATGAGTACTGTAACTCTTTTAATTATTCTGTAACACTTTCCGTAATTACTACATTTACCGTTGTACAGGTAAGGTATATTTACTTCAAGTTATGAACATAACAATTAAATTAGAGTAACTTCCTAGAGAATGGAATAATACTTGTGTTGCTGTTTAACTGAATACACAATGCAAATAATTTTAAAACCAGTTAATAAATGAAAATTATATGAATTTACTTACTATTGATATGATGCCAGAATTATTAAGCGTCAATACCGGAACATGCATATCACTATATATGCCCACACACCGCACTCACCCTGACAATCTCCAGGATCCCATCCTTTTTAAAAACCTGGTAAAAAAGCTGGAACAATCCCTGCTGCAACAATATTCAGCCTCAGAAGCTACATCACTGCTACAGCCATTTGTAGCACTTGCAAATAATGAAGAGTTTTGGAGGCATTCATTAGATGGACTAGCTGTGCTCGGCACAGCCGGCACGTTTAAAACTATAGGCTTACCGGTATCCACAGAAGAATTAACCGTGGTGGCAGATAGCTTTCATACAAAACCGCTTCGCAAATATTTACAGTCGGTAGAGCGTTACCATGTGTTGGGTTTAAGCCTTCACGATTACCATATTTACGAAGGTAACAGGCATTCGCTCACGGAACTGGAGCTTGCCCCAGGTATTCCCAAAAATATAAAAGAAGCATTGGGTGATGAATTAACCGATAAGCATTCCACTGTTGCCTCTTATGGCGGTGTAGGCGGCGGAAGCAGCAATATGCACCATGGGCACGGTGGTAAAGCAGATGAAGTGGACATTGATGCAGAAAGGTTTTTTCGGTTTGTAGCAAAAACGATTAACGATCATTACTCTAAGCCTTCCGGTTTGCCACTTATACTGGCTGCATTGCCGGAGCACCACAATCTTTTTCAAAAAGTAAGCAACAATCTTTCATTGCTTCCTGATGGTATTGATGTGAACCCTAAGTCCGTAGAAACAAGTGAACTGGAGGAACATGCCTGGAAAGTTATGGAACCATATTATTTTGGTATCATCGAAGAAGCATGTAATGTGTACCAGCAGTCAAAATCAAAAGGTATGGGCAGTGATAGTATAAGTGAGGTAGCTGCTGCGGCAGCGGCCAGCAGAGTTGATACTCTGATGATAGAAGCCAACCTCCAAATTCCAGGCAAAATAATAAGCGACAATGGCAGTATTGAAAAAGGTGATTTAGAAAATCCTGAAATGGATGATTTGCTGGATGACTTAGGCGAACTGGTAACAAAAATGGGCGGCAAAGTAATGATTATTCCACATGAGAAAATGCCTACGAAAACAGGGATTGCCTGTGTGTTTCGTTATTAATAATGAAGCAAAAAATGATTCTTTAGACTACTAAAAAACATTACAAATGAAAATCTTACTAAATACTGATAATAATATATTAGGAACCGAAGAAATGAGAGAACCGTTGAAAGCTGCCATAGCAGATGCTTTTGAAAGGTTCAGTGATCATTTAACAAGGATAGAAGTAAAAATTAGCGATGAAAATGGCGATAAAGATAGTGACGTTGATAAAAGATGTGTGCTTGAAGTGCGTCTTAAAGGGATGCAACCTTTAGTTGTTACAAGCCATGGAGACACCATTGAAAACGCTGTGGATAATGCGATAGACAAAATGAAGACTTCTCTTGACACGGTAATGGGACGTTCACGAAATTATTAACATCAGCATAAAATGTTCACCAAAAATAAATGCGTTCATGATATGAATTATATTCAGAGAAAACTTTCGGAAACTAAAAATATTTTTATTACAATTCAGGAAGAAATTAAATCTTTAGGCGACATTGCTCTAAAAGTCCGTTACTAACAGGTGGACATAATAATTGCTGCATGACATAGAACATTAAGATTTCACTTTTTCTCTTTAATTTGTCAATCATCACTGACGAGAACGCCGGTAACATCGGGTGCAAGTCTGGCATTACATTGTATCATTCGGCAGCACATCATCTCGACTGAACGAATAAATTTCAACTGTATATCTTAACCTCAACTTCAGTTTTTCAATCGGCTTCAGTTCCGGGCTGGATTGTAACAATCGGCTACAGAAGGATGCCTAACTTTTTTATCCTGGTGCTGTTGACAATAACCCTAAAGAGGGAAATAATGTAACCCTCAAACATTTGAAAGAAGCAATTGATGAAGCGGTTGCCGGCAAAGAAATTACTGTGAAAACTTCAAGGTCTGCAGGTTGCAATATTAAGAGATTGTAATAATTGAAAGAGTACACTAAAAAAGACCTGCGGAAGCGGGACTTTTTCAATCAATTGATATTTGTCTATCAAAATTTCTTTTCGTACCTGTGGCAATATGGATTTCCACCACCTTTTGTATAATACTGCTGATGTTTTTCCTCTGCTTTCCAAAACGGCCCTGCTTTTGTAATTTCTGTAGCCACTTGATTGCCTTTATCTTTTAAAGTTTGAACTAAATTTTCAGCAATTTGCTTTTGCTCTTGATTCAAATAAAAAATAGCAGAACGATATTGAGTTCCAATGTCGGGGCCTTGCCGATTTTTTTGTCCCGGATTATGTGTTTCAAAAAATAATTTTGTCAGCTCTTCATACGTCGTTTGCAATGGATCAAAAATTACTTCCACACCTTCGGCATGACCTGTGGTGCCGGAACATACATCATGATATGTGGCATTATCCTTATGGCCGCCGGTATAGCCAACATTTGTTTGCAACACGCCTTTTGCATTTTGAAAATAATATTCTGTACCCCAAAAACAACCTGCAGCAAATATGGCTGTTTCACTATCCTCCATAAGCTTATTTTATATTTATTATTTCATGAAATGAGACCTCTTTCTTCTAAAATTTCAAAATTATCCGTTGAACTAAATTTTCTGTTTAGCTACTTATCTTTCTCTTAATGCAATTCAGTCTCCTGCTTTATCTCTAATTTTTTTAAATCCGATTTAGCAGGGCCGTTGATTACTTTTCCTTCTGTTGTAAATCTTGAACCGTGAAGTGGACAGTCGAACGATTTCTCATCTGCGTTCCATTGAAGGATGCCGCCAAGATGCGGGCAAACTGCAGTGCAGGTATGCAGGTTATTTTCTTCGTCACGATATGCAGCTATTTTCTTTAAGCCTGCTGAAATAATTCCGCCTTCACCCGGTTTTAACTCCTCAGCGTTTTTTATATCGCCGGGAGTTATCCAATCAACAAACTGAGCTACCATATTACCTGCTTCATGCAAATAATCACCGGTGGTTTTTAAAGTAATGCGTGAAGGACTGTAAAAATCCACCCAGGGATTTTCTTTACCGGTGATAATATCGGTTAAGATGATTCCACCAAGTGTGCAGTGCGTCATTCCATTACCCGAATCGCCTGTTATGATATAAATATTATCATCACCCGGGTTCTTTCCTATAAATGCCATTGAATCTATTGGCTCCATTACCTGGCCTGACCATTTGTATGCAACCTCTTCCATAGCAGGAAAACGTTTCTTAGTCCATTCAATCAAATTTACATAACGGTCTTCTTCCGGAATATGCTCATCGTCAGCCTGGCCTGTTTTATGGTCCTCGCCTCCTGAAATTAAAAGGTCGAATTCGTTATCATATTCTTCCACACGTACATAATGGTATGGGGCAGAAATCCATTTAGATTCCTGATCACCCGTATCCCACCATAATGAATATGGTAATTTTCCTCTGGGCACTTTGGCAGCTATAACATACGTTCGATAAGGCCACTGTTTAGTGTGCATGGTAACCCTATCGTTGATAGGAGTATTGGTTGCAACTACAATATGATTCGCTGTTATCTCAAAGCCATTTGCTTTTGCACCTTTTTTCGTAATGTCTTCAGCTTTTGTTTCGGTGTAGATTTTTCCACCCATGCGAATAACAGCATCAGATAAACCTTTCAGGTATTTCATAATATGAAACTGACCCTGTTGCGGAAACTTAATGCAGGAATTTCCTTCCTCAGCTGCTATCGAAGGGATCTGTGCCAACATTTGTGTCGGCAGCCCTGCACGTTGGGTTGCAGCATATTCTTTTTCGAGTGATTCTTTTTTATCCGTCGGATGTAAAAATAAATATCCGTCTACTCTTTTAAAATGGCACTCAATGTTTTCGCTCATAAGGGTATTACCCACCCATTCCAGTGCCGCCATATGGCTATCTGCAGCAAGCCTGGCTTTTTCTTCTCCGAATATTTTTTCAAGTTCAAAGTACCGGTCGTCCAGAGCGTAGGTAATATGTGCCGTGGTGCGACCTGTTTCGCCACTGCCAACATAGCCGTCTTCTACTAAAACTACTTGCCGGCCTGCCTTCGCCAGGCAGTAGGCCGTTGTTAAACCAGCTATTCCTCCTCCAACAATTAAAACATCTGTCTCAATATCCTGTTGCAGTTTGTTAAAAACAATTGCCTCGGCTGATGCTAACCAAAAAGACTTGTTTTCTCCAGAAGTAATATTACTATCAATAGGTTCTGAATAAGAATTTTGCATATGAATTACTTTAAGTGCCTGTATTGTAAATTAGAAAAAGATGCTGATAACATTTTCGGACTTGTTTCAACCCCTTAATCATTGTCTTTTCATCCAAATATTTTCATTTAATAATTTTTATTATGAATACGATATTGAAGACCATTCTAAATTCTAATCAATAAGTTTCTAAACTGTTTGATAATGATTTGATCCTCTGATAATATTTCGCTTTGTGAAGTCATATTTGATGTGCCATAACCAATAGTTCAAATTGCCATGCAGCAAAAGTAAATGCTCTGGAAAAGGGAGTGGATATACATCGTGGGAAATGATTTGCATAATTCACACTTGTTGGGGAGATCAAATTGCCAACGCACATTTTTTTGCACTTGCAAAGCACACAAACCTGTCACAGAAACCAATATTGAAAGCGAAGCAGATGAATACAATTGCATATTTCCTTTCATTATACAGTATATATTCTTCAAAAGTGATTTTTGCTTTTCAAAATTTTTGGGGAAATATTTTTTGAGTATAAATTTACCCAACACTTGGAATCTTCCCCTCAGATAAGATACTCTTATTAAAAAAATTTATCTTTTATCAGATGACTCTCAACAAAATCCCAGTGGCATAATAATTGAATTCATTTCTCTACATAGAAAAGCCAACGGATGAAACGAAATGATTATTCAAATCAGCATCAGCCGTTTTTATAATATCCTCTCTTATTTCTATCTCTTCATGCAATAATAATAAGATGGCTTATACAAATATTCTTGATAGCACTGGTACAATGGCAACTGATACTTCAATGAAGCCAACTGATCTAATACCGGCTAATCCAAAACCTACCTGGGGTCAAAACATGACAGACCCGATGACTGTAGTAATTGAAAAACTTACGAGTTATAATGCACCACCGTTAGTAGGTTTATCTGCTCAGGATGCAAGAAAACAACCTTCACCTGCCGATGCTGCCATGGATGTGGTGAAAGAAAATAATATTCCACTGCCTCACAGTAATGTTGATACCATAGGCAAGGACATTCCGGTTCAGGGAGGCCAAATACATATTCGAATTTACACTCCTAAGACAGGCAAAGACACTTACCCTATAATCGTTTATTATCATGGTGGCGGATGGGTCATTGCAAACCTTAATACATACAATGCATCTGCAGAAGGAATGGCAAACCAGGCAGAGGCGATAGTGGTTTCCGTTGCTTACAGGCAGGCACCAGAACATAAATTCCCAACAGCTCATAACGACAGCTACGCTGCTTATGAATGGACAGTAAAAAATGCAGCTGCTATTAAAGGCGATCCCAAACGAATTGCATTAGTAGGTGAAAGTGCAGGCGGCAATTTAGCAGCTTCAGTTAGTATGATGGCCAGGGACAAAGGAATGCAAATGCCTGTTCATGAAATATTGGTTTACCCGATTGCAGGCTACGATTTTAATACAGCTTCGTACCAGGAAAGTGATAGTGTAAAGCCTTTGAGCAGCAGCTTAATGAAATGGTTTTTTGAAAAATATCTGCACAATCCTGCGGATGGCGAAAGTCCTATGATATCATTGGTAACTGCCAACCTCAAAGGTATGCCGCCTACAACAATCATTGCAGCACAATATGATCCCTTAAGATCAGAAGGTGAAATGCTTGCTGATAATTTAAAGAAAGCAGGCGTTGCAACTATTTATAAATTATATAAAGGCACAACACATGAATTTTTTGGTATGGCAGCAGTTGTGCCTGAGGCAAAAGATGCACAGGCCATGGCAGCGACAGAATTAAAAAGGGCATTTGATAAATAGGGATTCATTCGAAAGACGGAGTTGTTGCCCATCTTCAAATTAATCATTCTAAAATTCCTTAAAACCAACCACCTGCTTTTTGAGTTTACTATGCTTTTATGAAGTACTGATTATATATTTCTTACACTTAAAAACAATTATTATGCAAAAAAAATTATCAAATTTCATGGAGGAGGAATCACCCGAAAGGCAAAATGCTTCCCAGGTATCCAGGCGAAAGTTTCTGAACTATGCCGGTTTATCGACAGCAGGTATTTTATTAGCCACTTCATGTAGAAAAGAATCTAATGAAATGTTAGGTAAATCAGATTTAAAACTTTCAGACAGATCAACAGGCGGCGGTCAAGATGGAGGTAAAACAGTAGTAAACCTGGGATCAGGTGATATAGGAATTCTCAATTATGCCTATGCACTTGAACAATTGGAAGCTGCTTTTTACATCCAGGTGATAGCCACACCTTATTCAGGAATTTCTAGTAAAGAAATGGAGTACCTGACAGATATCAGGGATCATGAAATAGCACACAGAGAATGGTTTAAAAACGTATTAGGAAATCGTCGCATTGGCGGATTGATAGTAGATTTTAGTACTATTGATTTTAGCAGCCGGGCAAGTGTTTTAGGTACGGCAAAGGTTTTTGAAGATACGGGTGTATCTGCTTATAACGGTGCTGGAGAACTATTAGAAAGTGCAGATTATTTGTTGTATGCAGGTAAAATCGTTTCGGTGGAAGCACGGCACGCAGCTACTATCAGGGATTTTTTAAGTTATGGAAGTTTCGCAGATAGCACGGCGGTTAATTCGATGGGATTAGACCTATATGCCACACCACCGGAAGTGTTAGCAAGCATTGACCCTTTCGTAACTACCAGGATTATTGCAAATAATTTACCCACCTCTTAAAATTTATTATTATGAATCTCTACAATGTTATAGAAGAAATAGAAAAAACAGATCCGGAAGTTTATGAGCGCCTCGATGGTCGCAGGGATGCCATTAAAAAATTCGCATCTTTTTCCGGTAAAGCAGCCCTGGCAGTAGTGCCACTGGCTTTAGGTTCAATGTTTCAAAAAGCATATGGTCGATCGTCAAGCCATGAAATTCTGGATGTTTTGAATTTTGCGTTGACGCTTGAATATTTAGAATCTGATTTTTATGTTACAGGCCTGGACACCCTGGGTTTAATTCCTGCTTTGGACCTACCTGCCTTTCAAACCATTAATACTCATGAACTGCAACATGTTGAGTTTCTGCGTTCCACTATTATTGCTTTAGGCGGTACGCCGGTTGCCAAACCCGCTTTTGACTTCACAGCGGGTAATGGATCAATGAATGGACCTTTTGCTGATGTGTTCAGCAATTATGCAACATATCTGGCAGTATCTCAAACCTTTGAGGATACAGGGGTTCGTGCGTATAAAGGACAGGCTGGCAACCTCATGAGCAGTAACCAAATCCTAAGGGCAGCGTTGCGTATTCACTCCGTAGAGGGTAGGCATGCAGCTCATGTTCGCGAAATAAGGCGCAGAAATGGGCTATTG
>JBBSJN010000116.1:0-9399 GCA_038257235.1 Chitinophagales bacterium | reverse complement strand
CAGATGAAATTAAACCAGAACACCTAGCTGAAGCCATTCAATACCGCAGCCTCGACCGGGAAGGCTGGGCCGGATAAATAGTTCTATCAATTATTTATTCTTTGTTACTTTCGGTCTCCCAAAATGAAAGATCCGGATTTTATACAGCAACAGATTCAAAAAGGAATTGAAGCAAAAGAAAGAATAAATGCTGAGCTTATTATGCTTTCCGGCGAACAATTAAACTGGAAACATCACGATGCATCGTGGAGTATTGCACAATGTTTGGCACACCTGATAATTGCTGATGGCTTACGCATTGGTATCATCGAGAAAAAAATAAACGAAGATTTCAAAACCGGTGGTTGGGAGAAATTAAATCCATTAAAAAATTTCTGGGGTTCAGTATTGACAACACAAACGCAGGAAAGAGTAAAGCATAAAATAAAAGCCCCCCGGCTATTCCTGCCCCCGGAAAATGAAATGGCTGATGACATTCTCTCCGGATTTACTAAACATCTTGAGGATATATTTCTGCATATAAATAATTGCATAGATGCAAATATTGATGAAGTGTTTGTTATATCACCCATATCTGGATTGGTATCTTATAGCTTAAGAAATGCTATAACGATCATTATCGGGCATGAACGGAGGCATATAAGTCAGGCGATTCGGATAAAACAGTCAAAAGACTTCCCGACATAATTGACTTTCTTTCGTTTTGTAATGTTTGAAACGGTAAATATTCGGCCGGTTCTCACACAAATGCTGCAAAGTTGGCATTTTTTCCGAAAATTGTATAATGTTTGCACCTTGATTCTTCTTTTTTTGTTCAAAGAATATTATGAAAATATTACTCCGTTATCTCAAACCGCATAAAGGGCTGGTAGCTTTGGTGCTTTTATTAGCAGCAATTAATATCAGTTTTTCGCTGATTGACCCCATCATATTTGGTAAACTGATTGATCTGGGTTATAAATACCATGATAACAGTGCGGACTATCAACCATTTTGGTGGGGATTTGCCGGACCATTACTTACTTTACTAGGTGCTTCTATTGGAGTTGCCATGATTAGCAGGATTGCCAAAGCTTTTCAGGATTATTTTTTAAATGTAGTTACACAAAAATTTGGTGCCACTGTTTTTACCGAAGGATTACAACATGCCATGGGACTTCCTTACCAGGAATTTGAAGATCAGCGCAGTGGCGAAACACTGGGTATTCTTCAAAAGGTGAGAATGGATACAGAGAAATTTGTAGCCTCCTTTGTGAATGTATTATTTCCGGTGGTAATAGGAATTTTATTTGTTGCCATTTTTGCCTTCCAGATTCACCCCTTGCTCCCCATGATATATTTTGGAGGGATACTTTTTTTGACCATCATTTCGAATTTATTAAGCAAAAAAATAAAAACTGTACAAAAAGTTATTGTAGCAGAAACAACTTCATTAGCAGGTTCCACTACCGAGTCACTTCGAAATATAGAATTGGTAAAAAGTCTTGGGCTTACAGGGCAGGAGGTAAAACGATTGAATAAAAACACTTTTAAAATCCTTGGGCTTGAATTAAAAAAAGTAAAACGGCTTCGCAGCATCAGTTTTATACAAGGCACTTTTGTAAACACACTCCGCCAGATAATTTTATTTCTGCTGATGTGGATGATCTTCCGCAAGGAAATGGAACCGTGGGAATTAGCCACCATGCAGATATTTTCTTTCTTTGTTTTTGGTCCTTTGCAAGAGATTGGTAATATCATTCTTACCTACAGGGAAGCACAGGCATCGCTGGAGAATTTTGACAACCTGATGAAAAAAGAAGCAGAGCCAAAAGCTGCTGCTCCAAAACATCTTGGCAAAATAGAAACACTGGAATTTGAAAATGTAGGGTTCAAACATAAAACTGCTTCTCAAAAAGCCATTAATGAAATAAGTTTTAAAGTAAACACCGGCGAAACAATTGCATTTGTTGGTCCTTCGGGTTCCGGTAAAACCACATTGATGAAACTGCTTGTTGGTCTTTATCGTCCGCAGCAGGGAAGAATATTATATAACAATATTGATGAAAATAATATTGACTTTGATGATCTGCGCAATCAGATTGGTTTTGTAACACAGGATACTCAATTGTTTTCCGGCACTATCCGTGAGAACCTGATCTTTGTAAACCCAGAAGCGACTGATGATGAAGTAAGAGATGTATTGGATAAAGCTTCCTGTACTAATTTACTGGACAGAGCCGAAAAAGGATTAGACACAATGATCGGTGAAGGTGGATTAAAATTATCCGGAGGAGAAAAACAGCGGCTTTCCATAGCCAGGGCATTGCTTCGTAAACCAAAAGTATTATTATTTGATGAAGCTACTTCTGCATTGGACTCGATAACGGAAGAAGCAATTACAGATACCATCCGTGAAATTTCCGGTGATGGAAAACAAATTAGTATTCTGATTGCTCACCGGCTGTCTACCATTATGCATGCCGACAGGATCTATGTATTGGAAAAAGGTGATGTGGTAGAAACAGGTAATCATGAAAAACTACTGGAAGAAAAAGGTTTGTATTATGCCATGTGGCGTCAGCAGATCGGTGAAAGGAAATCTAAAATATATGTTGCTTAAACTATGGGACTATTATCATTTTTAGGATTTGGCAAAATCTCCACCAAAGAGGCATTACGAAAAGGAGCCATTATCATTGATGTACGAACAGTAAATGAATATGATCAGGGCAGAGTGCCTGAATCAATAAATATTCCACTCAATCTTATTCCTTCTAATATCGAAAGAATAAAAGGAATGGAAAGGCCAGTTGTATTATGCTGCGCATCCGGCAATAGAAGCGGACAGGCAGCAAGGATTCTAAAATCAAACGGAATTAAAAGAGTGTATAATGGTGGAAGCTGGATGAGTGTGCTGAAAAAGGTGAAAGAATTATAGTTATTATACTTTACTTATCTTTTTTATCTTTTGTAAACATGGTGGTAATGAAATTCTCGTTGTCCAGGTCTTCCATATCACTCAGTTCCCACTCTAATGCTTTTGTACTCTGTGATATTTCCAATAAGGAAATGATCAATGAAGCCAGTAAACTCAATAAACTAACAGCAAACACATAGCTGTTAAAGACTGTCCATTGTTTGTAAACGCCATACATAGTTACGACACAGCATAAAAAACTAAAAACTCCCAATGCCTGCATTTGCCTGACCATGTTTATTCTTAACCGAAGTATTTTTATTTGCTTCAATAACAAATTATTTTTCTCGCCTCTTATATATTCATCATGCAATTTTCTAATCAGGCTCGCCAGAGCAAGATACCGGTTGGTATAAGCCAGCAATAACAAACTGATAGCCGGAAATAATAAGGCAGGTGTATTAAAGTTGATTTCCATTTTTTGATTTTGTTTCAATAATAATTATAAACAATGAAAATGGCAATAGCAATATGTAATACCATTTTTAATAATGAAATAGTCCAATTTTTTGTGGTATAATGCCGATGTAGCAGCCGTTTCCCGATTGAATCGGGATTACGGATGCACAATCGGTATAAATATACATCCTAACCTTTACTTCTTTGAAAACTCCAACGGCACATTTATTTTGAATGAAAAATTCCTTCCTGTATTAAATACACCCATTCTTCCAGTTACCATATTTTCCGCAGTGTATTTTAAGCGGCTCAGATGACTTTGATAAGCTACATCTGTGATATTTGTAACGCCAACATGAACGCTGAATAATATTTTCTTACTGTTTACAATATCAGCTCCGAATCCGCCATTCAGCAAAGCATAGCCATTGGTAACAGTTTCTGTTTCAAAACCGGTAAATGGATTGTTCTGCATAAAAGTCTTATCCCATTCAACCTTTGCATAAAAGTTATGGATTGCATTACTGAGTTTTTTAAAATCTGCCCTCAATTCACTCGTAAGCCGTGCAGCCGGTATCAATGGAATATTATTACTTCCGTCAATAGGGTTATCAAATCTGCCCCGTACAAATGAAAAGGAGTTTTCAAAATGCAGCCAGTCCAGCGGATGCGGATGAATATCAATGGAGGCTTCAAATCCTGCCAGTTTTGCATCCTGCTGATTGAATTTGAATGCCGGAATAAAATCGCCACCGTCATTTACTAATGAATCACCACCAAGAACCGATTCCAGCTTTCTGTAAAAAATAAAATCATTTATGCGGTTATAAAATGCACTGATGTCAATACTGAAATGTTCGTAGTTAAAATTCAAGCCGCCGTCCATTTGTAAACTGGTTTCTGAGTGAAGATTCTGTTGGCCGTACTCATAACGATTTGTTCCTTCATGTGCTCCGTTGCTGGCAAGTTCTGCCAAAGTAGGTGATCGGAATCCTCTTGCAAGATTTGCTTTGAATGTCAGTGTAGAACTTGCTTCATAACTTACTCCTGCACTTCCTGAAACATTGGAGAAAGAACGGGAAAACTGATTAAACTTTATATCGCCACCTTCAATCAATTCCATGGAATTAATCTTTCGGGTGTCATACCGTAAGCCACCACTTATGGTTGCCTTATTAAATGATCTTTGTACAAATACAAATCCGCCAACGTCAAAAAGATTGTATTCGGGAATTAATGCCTCTTCGCCTTTATTCTGATTGGATTGACGCATACCATTCACTCCCACTGTTGTATGCCATTCTTTTAATTCCGGCAATTGCCATTGCATATTATAATTGAATGTTTTTAAATCGAAGAAAAGGCTTTTCTCCAATGGGTCTTCCGCATTGCCAAACTCCTGACGTAAGTTATTCTGATATGCCAAATTAACTTTCAACCGGCTTTTCTTAAAAGCAAAATTATTATCACTCACAATTTTATTATGCTGCACTCTTTGTTGTGGCACAAATAATTTTCTTGTATCCAGATCAGCCTTTGTTGCAATTCTTTCCAACGGAGTTCCAGCAAATAATAAGAACTGACCCTTTGCATCATCTCTCTCTCCTTCTATCAATCCAAGTTGCTGATCAAAACGGCTTACAATAAGATGACTATAACCCCAGCTTTTGTTGATACCGATATAACCACCCAGATTCTTTTCATTGAATCCAGAATTCAACACTTTACCATCATATTTATTCTGATAGTTGCCAGCGGATTTGTAGGTGCCATAGAAATTCCAGTTCAAACCATTCTTATTCCCTGCAAGGTTTCCATTGATGGCAAACAATCCATTATTGGTTTGATAATTAGAAATGATATTTCCTTTCAAGGTGCCTTCAGCAACAGGACTATTGGTAATAAAATTAATTACACCTGCCAGTGCATCGCTTCCATACATTAAAGAAGCGGGGCCTTTCACTACTTCTGCTCTTGCCACACTCATTTCATCTATCTCGGTACCATGCTCATCACCCCATTGTTGGCCTTCCTGCCGCACACCTTCGTTTATTATCACCACTCTGTTTCCGCCCAAACCACGGATATACGGTTTTGAAATAGCTGGCCCGGTAGAAACTTGTGATACTCCGGGAATATGAGTTAATGCATCAATGATATTGGTGGATGGAGTTTGTAACAAAGCTAGTTTACGGATAGAAGCCACCGGCACCGGTGATTTGCGGATGCTTGTTGCACCTGCCACACCTGTAACTACTACACCCAAATTTTCAACTACCACCGAAGACAATGCAAAATCTTTTTCTACAGAACTGTTTAATTCGATATGCACCACCAATGTGCTGTAGCCTGCATACGACACTTCCACTACATGATGACCATCGGGAATATTATCTAACCTATATTTTCCTTCGGCATTGGCGATAGTGCCGATTTTGTCATCTGCCAGGTAAACGGATGCGCCAGGCAATGGTTCACCTGTTTTTTCATCTGTAATTTTTCCTGAAAGGCTTACTTTTTCTGCGCCAGAAGAAATACTGGTTTGCGCATTGCTACTATTAAATGAATGAATAAACGGTATTAAAAAGAATAGAATCTTTTTCATGAGCATGTTATATAAAAGATAGCTATATGAAATAGCCAGTGAGTAAAATGATTTTTTGAAACAGGGAGCTTGATTATCGCTTATGATAATCCAGTTAGCTATTAGCAGGCAGGAGGGCCACGGTCTGTAATTTGAAAAACAACAAGCCTGTTATGATGAGGTATTAATGGTGCTGATTGCTTCTGAAAATAATCAGCCCTAAAAGAAATTATGGATTGAACAGGCATATCCGCATCTTTTGCAAACACATAATCGCAGATAGCACAAGAGATATTGTTGGATGCAGTTGTAAAGCCGGATTGCTGTGATTTTGCAATTACCTTTTCATGATGATGAACTGCTTTTTCAGTATGAATAAATACCAATAAAGCCAACAGTAAGCCGGCAGCTATTTTTTTAAAACTGGTATGTCTGAAAAACATCACTGCCGCAAATATATTACTTTTTTAATAAATGCAACAATGCTTCATTTATACGTTTGCATTTCCTTATAGTTTCACCCCGTTTAATCTTTCCGGCAAACAATAAGTCAATAAACCTCCAAAGTTTTTAAAAACAACCAACTCTTTACTTATTCTTTTAATTTAGCTTATGCGTAAAACCAACCAATTGATAAAAAAAACGTTGCGGACAGTTCTGTTTTTTTATCTTTTATTTATTACGGCCTGCTCAAAAAAAGATACTGCAGCTCCTCCTGATCCCTGCCTTGGTATAAGCTATACAATTGACTATTTTAAAACAGAATCAGTTGGCGGAGCTAACAATGGTACAATAGCTGTGAATTATCCTGTGGGCGATACAATTACATATAAATTGAATAATGGAACATACCAGGCTTCCCGCAATTTTACAAACCTGGCACCGGGCAATTATGTACTCACCGTAAAAAATAAAAACAACTGTACAGATACTACAACAATTGCAATTTTTAATTACGGACCAAAATATGCCTTGGTAAAACAAATAATTGCCGGGTACTGCGGCCCATGTCATTATAGCGGTGGAAATACTGCAGGTAAAAATTTTGATGCCGATGCCAGTGTTCTCATTAACTGGGACAGAATAAAAGTAAGAGCAGTTGATAATGTTCCTTCACAAATGCCGCTGTTGCCTAATGCTCCGTTAACGTCAGTTGACAAACAAAAAATTACTGATTGGGTGAATGCAGGACATCGAATAACAGATTTAAACCTTTATTAAAACGAAAAAGTAATTTATTTCCTCACTTTCAACATTGCTTGACGCTTAGGAAATTAACATTTAGGCTATTGTTTTTTAGCCTTATCTATACCTTTTAACTCAATACTAACTCCTCGTTTTAAAATACAAAACAGTATTCCATCTTTTGATATGATATTGAATCTTTTATACCCATTTTCTTTATTGTAAAATTTTCTTTGATACTTAAAGAATATTTTTCGAGCACAGGGTAAGAAACTGATGTATCATACAATACATAATCTCCAATAATTACTACTAATTCTTCTGGCGGAATTGAAACTACCGATATCAAAGCAACATCAGAAGTGACCTTTTGACAAAAACCTTGAACCTGAACAATTAATAAAGAAAACATCAGTAAGCAAATTTTTATCATTTTATTATTTATCAGTAAGTGAAAAGAGAAAGTATTATATCTGGAAAAATTACTATACTAAGTTATAAAATCCAACAATAAAATTTTAGCCATGGTTCGTGTCTCCACGAACCAAATTTAAAACTCATTATATAAGTCTTTCAAAAAGCCAAACTGCTTCTTGTTCTTTTCATAGTAGCCGGCAGAACAATATTTATAATCCGCAGGATCAGCTACCAACTGCCAATGTTCTGCTAAGGGATTATTATGAATATACTTCAATTTTTGAACAGCTGCATCCTTCGAGTATAAAAGAATCGCCAATGAATCTCTTTGCCAGAATTCAAAAGACTTATTTACCGCATCACTTTTGTACTTATTCAATTGTTCTGCCTCATTTTCTTTCAACATTTTTTTAAAAAGATGCGCCGTATATTTTAAAAATGACCCTTGCGGAGATTCTTTTCCATTCATTTTATTAATTCTCCAGATCAGGTGGATATGATTTGGAATTATTACAAATGCAAATACATCCATCAATTTTTCATTACTTAAATACTCCAATGAACTAATTATTACTTCTTTGTACTTATCCTCTGTTAACAACCTCTGCCAGTTATTGATAGTTGCAGTCCAAAAGAAAATTTCTCCCAACTTCATATAAGATTTTCGCTGATAGGCAAAAAGATCAGTTTTTACATTTTCATATTGCATGGTCTGAATTTACTACAGTTTCAAAGTAACTGAATAAAAATACAAATGGTTCGTGGAGACACGAACCACGGCAAAAAAAAGAAAATCACTGATTGGGTGAATGCTGGGCATAGTATTTTAGATTAGTAAAACTTAAGGTCTCACTTTCAGCATTGCCCTTACATGTTGTGTTACTCCATTCTGGAATCTTGCATAATATATACCATTCGGTAAACCTTCCGCTTCAAATGGGATGCTATAAGTTCCTGGCCCTGCATAATCTCTGTCAACAGGTACTTTTATTACACGACCAAGCGTATCTATGATCTGAATTAATGTTCGTCCACCTTGTGTTTTAAACTTAATGGTCGTTCCAGAAGTAAACGGATTAGGATAATTTGTTACCAAAGCATCCGTATCTGTTGGAGGCGGTGGTGTTACACCGCTGCATGCTCCTGCTTTTAATAATGGTAAACTTTGTAATTGAGAATTGATATTCGGCGGGAAAAGAGAATCAACAATAGTTTTATCCAAACAGAACCATTTTTCTAACAACGTAGCATAAATGCTTCTGAAATCATACTGCATGGGGATATTATCATTCACCGATGCATTCGCAGGAATAGTTGGATTTACTCCCAGCATGCCTGAAGCTATTTTGCTTCCAAATAAAAACATCGGTGCAGCTGCACCATGGTCGGTACCTGTACTTGAATTGGATTTTATTCTTCTTCCGAATTCACTATACGTCATTCCCACTACCCTGTCTTCTACTCCCAGAAATTTCAAATCATCCTGAAAAGCTTTGATGGCATCAGAAACTCTTTGTAATAAAGTTGCATGATTACCAATTGTTGTATCACCTGCATTAACCTGAACAGAGTGTGTATCAAATCCACCAAAGCTTACCATATACACTCTTGTCTTTAATCCACCTTTTACCAAACGGGCAACAATTTTTAGCTGATCCCCCAATGAATTATTAGTTGGATATGCACCTTGTTGTGTAACGGCATTGGCTGCCGCTTTTATTACCGTTGAATATTTTTGTGTTTGTTGATTGACCGTTCTTATATAAGTCAATTCCTTACCGGCAGGTGTCGCTGGTGCAGGGTCAATCGTTCCACTGATCAGATTATAAAAAGTAGTGGGATTGGTAATGCTCAT
>JBBSJN010000115.1:0-9406 GCA_038257235.1 Chitinophagales bacterium | reverse complement strand
GCAACTCCTTCAATGTTGGGTATGCTTACGATATTACCACTACCGCATTGAATACGGTAAGCCGCGGTACCCATGAGATAATGGTCGGCTTCCTGTTAGGTAATAAGTACAGCGAAAAATGTCCACGATGCTGGTAATGCCAAAAGGAAATTAATTGCAGGAATGATTAATCCTTTTAAAGAATTTCAGGTCAAATCCCCGTATTTTTAATTCTTACTTTCTGGTAAGTTCAATTTATTAAAACCAAGACTAATTTCAGAGCACCATTTACTTATGAGAAAAGGCGTAGCACCAATCCTTCTTTTTATCTTATTGTTGACTAATATTTCAATATTTGCACAGGATTATTCAAATAAAGGCAAAGATTTCTGGATTGTTTATACCGGCCACATAGATGGAACTACATCAAGGATGGCCTTGTATGTAACTTCAGATATAAATGCCTCAGGAACACTTTCTGTAAATGGATCCTCAATCTCTTTTATTGTTACGGCCAATCAGGTTACTACTTTACGACTGACCAATTCCTCGACTCCCAATAATTCATTAGCATATAATAGCCAAACAACAGGAATAGGAACTAATCGGGGAGTTCATATTGTAACTGATACACCGGTTGTAGTATATGCACATATTTTAAATGCAGCCCGTTCTGGCTCTACGCTGGTTTTACCAACTAATGTATTAGGGAGAGAATATTATGTAACATCTTATGCATCGGTGTCAGGTTCTAACTCTAGAAGTCAGTTTGCAGTAGTGGCAACAGAAGATAATACATCAGTAGAAATTATTCCAACATTGGCAGATGCAGCAAATACTTATCCAGCAAACACCACTTTTCAGATCACACTAAATAAAGGAGATGTTTTTCAATATCAGTCTGCAAATAATACAGACCTTACCGGGTCTTTTATAAAATCAGTAGCTACTCCTGGATCTCCATGCAAACCAATCGGTGTTTTTTCGGGTTCTACTTTTACAACAATGGGTTGTACAAATGCTGGTTCAGGGGATAATTTATATCAGCAACAATTTCCCAGTGTTTCCTGGGGGCAATTCTATATTACGGCTCCTTTTAGTTTGCGATCTTATGATATTTTCAGGATAATGGTAAAAGATCCGACAACGGTTGTACAGGTAAATGGTGTTACCCTAAGTCCGGCAACATTGATTAATAACAGGTTTTATGAATTCAATACAATAGGAAATAATACATCAAGAATAATTACTCCTGATAAACCCATCAGTGTAGTACAGTATATGATCACTCAGGCTTGTGATGGAGTTCAAAGTGATCCTGAAATGATTATATTAAATGCAATTGAACAAACGTTAAATGATATTACTGTTCTTTCTGCTAGAAATGATCTGACTCCGCCGAATACAAATATCACCCGCCACTTTTTGAATGTAATTGTCAAAACAGCTGGTCTTCCAAGTTTGCGAATTGATGGAGTACCCTACACGGCTACTGCAGTACCTATTCCAACTACTTCCTATTCATATATTCGGGAAGAAGTTACAGCATCTACCCTTATTAATCCCGCACATAGAATTGTGTGTGATAGTGGGTTTGTCGCCATTGCATATGGATATGGAAATGTGGAATCATATGGGTATAATGCAGGAACCAATGTAAGAGACCTTTATCAGTTTGTTTCTATTCAAAACCAATATGCAACAGTTCCTTTCCCGGCAGCTTGTAAAAGCTCACCATTTCATTTTTCAATGGTGTTTCCATATGAACCCACTCAGATTACCTGGCAATTCAATGGACTTTTTCCAAATGTGGTAATTAATAGTCCAACATTTGATTCTACTTGGACAGTAAACGGAAGACAGCTTTATCGCTATAAGTTAACAACACCTTACACAATCAATACTGCAGGAACTTATTCAATTACAGTATTAGCACAAAACCCAACTCCTGATGGGTGCAGCGGGGAACAGCAAATAAATTATCAATTACAGGTTTTTAATCCGCCGGTTGCTGATTATACATTCAACCCGGTTTGCTTTCCAAACCCGATTCAGTTTTTGGATAACTCAAATACTGGGGGCAGGCCGGTTATCCATCGCTATTGGGATTTTGCTGATGCGTCTACATCAAATGTAAATAACCCATCACATACATATGCTGCACCAGGAGTTTATAATGTCAGGTACTCTTTAATTACAGATGTTGGTTGTCTTTCTGATACAATTGGTCATCTGGTAACAGTTTCACCATTGCCTGTAGCTACGATAAGTGGAGCTACAGTAGTTTGTCAAAATGCAATATCTCCGGTAATTACTTTTACTGGTAGTGCCGGCACAGCACCTTATACTTTTACGTATACAATAAATGGAGGAACCAACCAGCTTGTTACAACCACAACTGGTAATTCAGTAACGGTTGCTGTCCCAACGGGTACAGTAGGATCATTCAATTATAGTCTTGTAAGTGTTCAGGATGCAAGTCCGGCTTTATGTAACCAGGTTCAAACAGGTTCCGCAATAGTTACTGTAAAACAATTACCAATTGCCAACATTACTGGCACAGTTGCGGTCTGTCAAAATGCAACATCGCCTGTAATAACATTTACCGGCTCTGCAGGAGTGGCACCCTATACTTTTACCTATACAATTAATGGAGGATCCAATCAGTTTGTTACAACAACAACAGGAAATACTGTCTCAGTATCTGTACCAACGAATATTGTTGGAACTTTTACATATAATCTGGTAGGTGTGCAAGAGGGTAGTGCAACATTGTGTAGTCAATCTCAGACTGGAGCAGCTATCATAACTGTCAATCCATTGCCAACTGCTATTATTGCAGGTACAACTGAAGTTTGTATGAACGCAATATTGCCTGTTATTACTTTTACAGGTGCGGATGGGGTTTCACCATATACATTTACATATACTATTAATGGAGGACCAACTCTTACAGTAATAAGTACTGGCAATGTTGCAACTGTTTTAGTTCCGACCGGAGTTGCAGGTACTTTCACTTACAATCTTGTCAGTGTTTCAGATGCAAGTTCAACTATTTGTAGTCAGACACAAACAGGTTCAGCAATAGTTACAGTTAATCCATTGCCAACTCCGGGATTCAACTATTCAGCACCTTCCTGTGCGTTTGGGATTATTAATTTTACAGATATTACAACTTCCAATGTTGGTGTCTTAACAAATTGGCAATGGAATTTTGGGGATCCGCTTAGTGGATCTGCGAATACTTCCAATTTGCAAAACCCATCCCATTCGTTTAATATAGCTGGCACCTATACTGTTGGATTAATAGCTACCAATGATAAAGGATGCAGCAACGTAAATTTCACAAGACAGGTGGTGATAAATCCAAAACCATTAGCAGGGTTTATTATTCCTGCTGTTTGTCTTAGTGATACCTATGCACAGTTTAATGACACAAGCAATATTGCTATTCCGGGTTCTGTAACAGGATGGCAGTGGAATTTTGGTGATCCGGTAAGTGGGATTAATAATAATTCTGTTTTGCAAAACCCTCAGCATAGTTATTCTGCAGTAGGTATATATCCTGTTGAATTAATTGTAACCAGTAATAACGGATGCAGAGATACAATAACTCAAAACTTATCCGTCAATGGAAGTTTCCCGGTTGCAAACTTTAATATTAATAACCAAACGTCAATATGTGCCAATGATTCTGTGTCAATCATTGAAGCGTCAACTGTATTTCCCGGACTTATTACAAAAATTGAAATTTACTGGGATAATGTTGGTCAGCCGGCTGTTTTTGATATTGATAATAATCCTTTTTCAGGTAAAATATATAGACACCTGTATCCCAATTTTCAGACTCCTTTGATCAGGACATTTTTAATTCGTTACAGGGCATATTCTGGTGGGGTATGTGTAAATGATAAATTACAGAACATTACTGTAAATGCTGGACCAAGGGTACAGTTTAATCCGATGCCAAATGTTTGTCTTGATGCTGCACCATTTCAAATAACACAGGCCAGTGAGATTGGTGGTGTACCTGGTCCTGCGGGTGTATTCAGTGGTCCGGGAGTTTCGCCTTCAGGTATATTTAATCCATCGGTTGCCGGAGCAGGAACGCATACAATTAAGTATAAATTTACTTCCACCGCTGGTGGTTGTTCAGATAGTACTACGCAATCTATTAAAGTTTTTGCTCCTCCTATTGCAGATTTCAGTGTGTCTTCTCCCGTTTGTGAAACCAAGAGTATCACATTTATGCAATCTTCCACAACACCGGAAGGAACACTAACAAATTGGGTTTGGGATTTTGGCGACGGATCGCCGGTTTTAAACAGCCCTAATGGAAATACAGTTACACATTCTTTTGCAACCTGGGGAAATTATGATGTGCAATTAAAAGTAACTACAAGTAATGGATGTAAGAGTGTAGATAAGGTAATTAGGGTTTTTGTGAATCCTCAGCCCAAGGCACTGTTTCAAATACCTGCAAGCTTATGTTTGCCTGCCGCTAATGCCAATTTTATGAATCAATCAACTATTGCGGATGGCACTCAATCAGGTCTGTCTTATTATTGGGACTTTGGTGATCCAGCAAGTGGGACAGTTAATAATTCAACTGCAATAAATCCATCACATACCTATATTACAACAGGTCCATATAATGTAAACTTGCAGGTTACTAGTGCTGCGGGTTGTATTCATGACAGTACTATTGTACTAAATACTATTCATGCAGAACCGATTGCCTCTTTTTCAACGAATAAACCAGAAGTATGTGTAGGTGGTAGTATTCAGTTTACCGACAATACCAATCCGATGGGTGGTATAACCAATCAATGGAACTGGAATATGGGTGATGGAAATACAAGGAACACTTCAACTTTCAGCTATACTTATTCAACTCCCGGATTGTATAATATAAGCTTCTTTACGTTTAATAATTTTGGATGTAAAAGCACTATCTATACAAATTCAGTAACTGTTCATCCCTTTCCTGTTGTTGATGCAGGTCCGGACAGGTTGGTATTAGAGGGAGGGCAGATCGTTTTGCAACCAATAGTTTCTGGAAATGACTTAAATTATTTATGGACACCAAATGTGAATTTTGTAGGTAGCAATGCAATAGTAAATCCAACCATTCTTGGAGTGGATGATATTACTTATACATTAACTGTAACCGGAAGAGGAGGATGTATAGCCTTTGATAAAGTATTTATTAAAGTTTTAAAATTTCCGGCCATCCCAAATATATTTAGTCCGAATGGTGATGGTGTTCATGATAAATGGGTGATTCAATATCTGGAAACTTATCCTGGATCTACTGTCGATATTTACAATCGTTATGGGCAATTGATTTATCATTCAAATGAATACCGTATTCCCTGGGATGGAACCGTAAATGGAAAACCTGTTCCGATTGGAACGTATTATTATATTGTGAACCCGAAAAACGGCAGAGGTATAATCTCCGGCTATGTAGATGTAATCCGTTAAGCAATGAAAAAGAAATTATTAGTAATACCGTTTGTATTGTTTGTTCTGTTTGTTGATGCACAGCAGCGTCCGCATTATACACAGTATATATTAAACAACTATATTCTGAATCCCGCATTGAGTGGTATTGAGAATTATGTGGATGTAAAACTAAGTACAAGAGACCAGTGGGTGGGATTGGACGGTGCGCCCAAGACCTCTTATATTTCCATTCAAGGACCAATAGGAAAAGATAATTACAGAACGTCTGCAACATCCTTCCAGGTGCCGGGAGAAAATCCAAGAGGCAAAAGCTATTGGGAAAGTTATACTGCTGCCGATCCGCATCATGGTATTGGATTAACAATGGTGAATGATAAAGCTGGAAGCTTTAACCGATTTACAGTAAATGCTACCTATGCTTATCATCTTGGATTAACGCCAACCTTAAATCTTTCAGCAGGTTTTGCCGCAGGCATTACCAATATAAGCCTCGATAGAACAAAACATGACTTTAGTGGTGCCGGCGATCCTTTCGACCCTGCAACCGGTGCTTCTTTATCAGGTGAATTAAATAAAATAAGACCTGATTTGGGATTTGGTATGTGGTTATATTCTAAAAATTATTTCGTGGGTGTGTCTGCACAGCAGATCATTCCACAAAAGCTGGCATTTGCAGACGACGCAGCTATACTCACAAAAGGAAGATTGATACCGCATGTATTTTTGACGGCGGGTTACAGAGTATTAATTGGAGAGAATGTAAATATGATTCCTTCGGTGATGATGAAATATGTACAAGGTTCTTCAAAAAATAATTTTCAACCGGAGTTGAACATGAAAGTACAGTACCAGGATTTGCTTTGGCTCGGCGGTAGTTATCGCTACCAGGATGGCTTTGCAGCGATGGCGGGTATTAATATCGGCAACTCCTTCAATGTTGGGTATGCTTACGATATTACCACTACCGCATTGAATACGGTAAGCCGCGGTACCCATGAGATAATGGTCGGCTTCCTGTTAGGTAATAAGTACAGTGAGAAATGCCCGAGGTGTTGGTAAAATAGCGATGTTGATTGAATCGCGGATATCTTCTAAAAATAAACTTCACGAAAAGAAAAATTTTAGTCTTTAAACTAAAGCTGCACAATTTTCTTCGTCTTTACTGCCTTTAACTCAGTTAAGATATGCTGCACCATTTTCTTTTTATCTATAATGGTTTCTAACGAAATATCAGTATCGGGAATGCCCTGCAATTTTTTTGCAGTCAGTTCTTTTTGTATTTCACTCAACTTAATGGCAACATTTGCATACACATTTTGCAGGCTGTCAATCTTTATCTGGTTGATGGCACTGTTCAACTGGTAATTTACTTTATCCCAGTTCACATTATCATAAACTGTACGCAACCTGTTTTCCCATTTGTTCCAGTCAAACTTATCAAGTTCCCGGTGGTAGCTGGCTTTTAATTCTTCTTTTTCTTTTTGAGAGAATACCTCTGCAATATTAGTTTCTACCGATTTCCACTGGTCATTTTCCAAAACTCTTTTAGATGCTTCCAGTGCATGTTTTATTTGTTCTTCCTGGTATTGTTTTAGCTCCGGTGCCTGAGAAAAGTTGAAGGCAACGTTTATTAATTCCGGTGGCACAATTGTGCTGGCAAAATTCTTTGCAAAATTTTCATTCGCAATAGTAGCAGGCGTTGCAAGTTCTGCAACAGCAATAACTGGTGCATTGATGATGGGTGCTGTGTTAATTTCAGCAGGTGTGTTTGCTGCCGGATCATTTTCCGGTACCAGATATTTAGACACTCCAAAGATAGTATCGTTAGAAGCAGCAACATCTCCTGAAGAAAACTGCTGGCTGAAAAGGAACAGTACATTAATGGAAATGATAAAGCAAACGGTGAAAGCAAGACCTGTAATCTTTCTTACATTCACTATATTTTTCTTTGGAACATCCAAAATGTTTTCAATCCGGTGTAGCAAATCGTTTTTATTACCCGCCGCTGAAAGAGCTAATAACCGCTGCGAATGATTTACTTTTTCCAATTCCAGTAAAGCAGAAGCATACTCATGTGAGTTGTATTGAAACTGGAGAACCATTTCGTCACAACTTTTTTCCCTTTCTGTTTCCGTAATCTTTATAAATGCTTTTACAAATGGATTGAAGTAAAGAATGGTTTGTATGGAATTAATAAGCAGATTGATAAAATAATCGAAACGTTTGATATGCGCCAGCTCATGCAACAGCACAGCTTCTAACTGTTGTGGAGTTAACTGATTGATAACGGCCATCGGTACTAAAATTACCGGCTTTAAAAAACCGATTGTAACAGGAGAGGAGACCAGTTCTGAAACCCATACCTGAACTTTTCTTTTAATGCCTAAAAGAGAAGCTGTTCTTTTTACAAAAAGTTTGGAGTCGATGTTGATCTTTGATAATCCGTAACGGCGAATGATCTGTACATAGCGATAGTTTCTTATGAAACGCAGTAACGGAAAAATAAGTAATGACAAATAAACTATTGAAGCGATAGGAAGAAACTGTAAGAACCAAGTATTAACCTGTTGATCTCCGTTTACATTAAGCAAGCCGGAAGAAAATGTGGCAATATCGGCCTCAGTATTAAATGAGGTAATAAATGTATAAATGAACCAGCCAAAACCTGCGATAAGCAGAGAAGAAGCAATGCTGCTTTTGAATGAAGGTTTTACTTTGAAAACTGTAATAAGCAACTGAAATACTATCCAAAGTAAGGCCATTTGCCAGAGGCTGTTTAAAGCAGCCCATCCCAGCGATTGCAAAAAGTTGGCATGGTTACTAATCATAACTACTGTTTTTTAAGGTTGTCCAGTAATGCCTGTATGGTTTCAATTTCTTCCTGGCTGGTTTTATGGTTATCATCACCCAATGCCTGAATAACCAACTGGGTGGATGAGCCCCCAAAAAGACTGTCAATCATCTTATTTAATAAATGCTTTTGTGTTTTTTCTTTGTTTACTGCTGCCTGATAAATATGTGTCCGCATGGAATCATCTCTTTTCACAATGCCCTTCTCGTTCATTATCTGCATTAGCTTGAGGGTAGTGGTGTAGCCAACATCTTTTTTTATAGCAAGGCGTTCATGTACTTCCCGCACTGTTGCCACACCTTTTTCCCAAAGAATCTGGAGAATTTCAAGTTCGCTTTCGGTAGGTTTTATCAATTTGGGTGCTGCCATAGTTGTTGAATTAGATGCCGAATATACGATTATTTTCGTAAGTCAAAAAAAAGGCAATACTTTTTAACCTTTTTTAACATCATAATTTATTTGACGAATAAGCCCGGATAATGTTACCTAGTCAGGGCAATAAAAAACGGGTTTGAAAAGTTCAAACCCGGTCTCGATAGCTTATAATTTTTTATTTGGAAGTCGAATCCTTAGCAGGCTTTTCTTCCATGGGCGGCGGTGGCGGAGGAGTTTCTTCACCCATCATTTTCTTGAATTCTTTAGGTTCCATCATTGTCCAATGTTCTATGGCTTTCCCGTCTTTAAACTTTGTCACTTCCATCGATTCTGCTGTAAAAGAATCGCCTGCCTTCATGCCCATCATGTCCTGGCTAAATTTACCAGTAAAACGCATCCACGACATTACGTATTCATCATCTGCCAGTTCTCTTATTACTTCAGATTTCATTTCGCTGAACATCGATGTCATTTTTTCAAACTCAGCTTTCATATTTGCAAGCCCTACGATGTCGCCATTTTCTCCGGCATGGTCAACGCAATCTTCAGCAATATAATCGCCAAGTTTGCTAAAATCTTTTGTTTCAAAACTTTTGGAGATTGCTTGGGAAGCTGCCAGGTTTTTTTTGGCTGCATCAGACATACCTCCTTCGTTTTTTGTATCACAGGAGGTTAGCATAAGAATTGAAATTGCTGAAATAACTACTACTAATTTTTTCATGACATATGTTT
>JBBSJN010000114.1:0-9460 GCA_038257235.1 Chitinophagales bacterium | reverse complement strand
TAATTAAAATGATGTTGCCCCGATAGGCTTTAACAGCAAAACAGAAATTGAAAAGAAAAATCTTAAGGGCTTATTTATTGGGGGTGAAACAAAATTTGGAGTAAAGGTTCCTTATCTCCGTACATCATACCAAACAAAACGGCCAGTCTGGAATGTGCTGATGCAGGCTTTGCCCGGGACTTTGATGTTGGCAATCGCTGCCATGTTCATTGCGATATTAATTGGTATTCCGCTTGGCGTAATGGCTGCTGAAAAACAAAATACCTGGCTGGATACATCAGCTATATTTTCCAGTATCGTTGGTATTTCGGCTCCGTCTTTTTTTACAGGTATTATTATGGTTTACATATTTGGTTTTGTGCTGAGTGACTGGACAGGTTTACATATTGCAGGTAACTGGTTTGTAATTGATGATGATGGCAACAAAAGGTTGACCATGCAAAATCTTATTCTGCCTGCGGTTACATTGGGCATCCGTCCTTTAGCCATTATTACCCAGTTAACCAGGAGTGCCATGCTGGATGTGTTGGATCAGGATTATATCCGTACAGCGTATGCAAAAGGACTGAGCAAAAGACAGGTGATCTGGAAACATGGTTTACGCAATGCATTGAATCCTGTTATAACAGCTATCACTGGTTGGTTTGCAGAACTCTTAGCCGGAGCATTTTTTGTAGAATATATTTTTGGCTGGCAGGGAATTGGAAAGGTTACGGTTGATGCATTGGAGAAGTTGGATTACCCTATTGTGATGGGTTCTGTGTTAGTTGCTGCTACGTTTTTTATTCTGATAAATATTCTGGCAGATATTCTTTATGGCGTTGTTGATCCGCGGGTAAGAGTGGAGTAACCAGGCAACGTCATACCGGGCTTTCTTTTACTTTCATACCGGGCTTGACCCGGTATCTTTCTCTAAAACTTATTGAAAAAAGATGCCGGGTCAAGCCCGGCAATACATTGATTTATTGTATTATCACCTCATTCACCACTTTCTGCTTCAACGCTTCATTCACTCTTTGCTTGATCTTTTCTTTCTGATACATCAACTCATTTTTAAGTGGAGCTACATGAGTAGTGATAAATAATTTGTCGCCAATGATCTGGAGTTTGTCGGTGTATCGGGCTACAGTCTTTCCCATAATTTCTTCCCACACATCTTCAATCTGCAATGCCTGTATGCCACCTTTGATCCGGCTACCATCCAGAAATTTTTTCATTGCATCACCAAGAGAATATTCACTCATAATGTAAAGATAACGGTTTGAATTATAGTCAGAGTATGCTTACTAATCAAATAAAAGAACACGGATGACACGGATTGGATAGATAAAAACGGATTTGTTTTCTGCTTCGCCGAAAACTGTGATACTGAAAATCAAAAATTCTGCGAAGCAGAATAATCAGTGTTTATCCCTGTCTGCCGACAGGCAGG
Organism: Chitinophagales bacterium; assembly: GCA_038257235.1. GTDB lineage: Bacteria > Bacteroidota > Bacteroidia > Chitinophagales > Chitinophagaceae > JJ008. The sequence goes on along the minus strand of JBBSJN010000114.1, from coordinate 8,028 downwards.
CGTCCCATCTTTAAAATCCGTGTTCCCATTTTTTGTTTTTAAAACAATTACAGACATATCAACTGAAATTCAATTCCCAACTCCTTCAAATGAGAACTCAGCCTTTCCTCATTCGTATCTGTAATAAAAACCTGCCCTTCATTTTCTTTGCAAACTTTATTCAGCAGATTACTGATGCGATCTTCATCTAATTTTTCAAAAACATCATCCAACAAAAGGAGAGGAGCAAACTTTTTTTCTTTCTTTAATATTTCCAGTTCGGCGAGTTTCAATGCAAATAATAGACTCTTCCTCTGTCCTTGAGAAGCAATTGTTTTAAAAGACTGATTGCCTAATTTAATTTCAAGATCGTCCCGATGCACACCGGAAGTTGTCCGCTGCGCCATGCAGTCTTTATTTCGATTTAATTTTAATAATTCGGCAAAACTGGCTTGCAATAATTCACTTTCGTAAAACAAGTTTACATCTTCTTCCTTCTGAGATATCTCATTATATAAGTGTTTTACTAAAGGCAAATAAGAAATCAAAAACGCTGACCTTTTATCAAAAATATAATCACCCGGTTTTATCAATTGCTCATCCAACACATCTAATAAAGCAAAATTTTTATTACCTGTATCAAAAAATGATTTTAATAAGGAATTCCGCTGATCTGTTATTTTTTTATAAACAATCAGGTGTTGCATATACTCACTGTAGAGCTGACAAAGCAATGAATCCAAAAATGTTCTTCTGGCTTTACTGTCACCCGTTATCAGTTCTGCATCATCTGGGGCAATAACCACACAAGGGTAACGACCGATATGCTGAGAGAATTTATCGTACTGATTATCGTTAACAGCAAATTCTTTTTTACCAGTCTCCCGGAGTATGCAAACAGCTTTTTCCTTTTTATCAAACAATTCAACATTTCCTTCAACCCGGAAACCTGCATTGCCATGTAATACATTATTCGCATCCAGTCTGGTAAAATAACTTTTGGTAAAACAGATATAATGAATGGCATCCAGCAAGTTTGTTTTGCCAACACCATTGTTGCCACAAATACCTACAATACGGTTCGTAAATTCAAATGACCTGTTCGTATAATTCTTAAACTGTAATAATGATATGGAATGTACTTGCAGCATGAGGAATGATTAATCTAACAATACTGGATCAAGATCAATCACATGGCAATTCTTACAAAACTCTGGCGGTTCATTTCTATACCACATGGCACGGAATTGCCTGTAGTCTTTATTATTCAGGCATTTCATCAGGCCATCGTCAAAAATGCTTCCGAAGTTCAGTTCTTTGGGAAATGGTTTGGCACAGCAAGGCGTTGCATATCCATCCCATGAAACATAAAAGTGTGACCATACCAGATCGCATTTGCGAAATCCTTTTGGAGCTTCAATATCCCAGGTAGTGAATTCTATCTCGGGAAAATTCTTTGCCATCGCTTTTGCTCTTTTCAATTCTGTTTTAAATTCTGCAGTTTGAAAAAAGTCATAATATGTTTTATCATGAATGGTAACGGAAGCCACATTAAAAGGAGTGATGTTGACATATTTTACGCCGAGTTTACCAGCCAGTTCCACCACTTCAGCCATCTCCTGATAATTTTCTTTTATCGCAACAAAATTGAACATGACTGTAGCCCTTTTACCACGACACACTTCAATTGTCTGCAACATATTTTCATAAAAGAAACTGTAATCACTTTTTAATCTCACTTTTTCATACACTTTACCAATGCCATCAATGGAAACCTGTATTGTATCAATTTTATCTGAAAGTTCTTCCGCCATTTTAATGCTGATGGGCAAATGTGCATTAGTGGACACACTGATGATGATGCCTTTATTTTTTGAACGAATATAGTCAACGATCTCAGGCAGTTTTTTATACATGAAAGTTTCTCCCAAACCTGTCAATCCGATTGAATCAACATATGGAAACGCTTCATCCACCACTTTTTTCATTTTCTCCATATCCATAAAACCTTTCGCCATTTGTTCGCCATAGGCATATTCCCTTGGGCAGGTAATACAGGCCAGATTGCACTGGTTGGTCACTTCCAGCATAATGGAAGATGGGTGCGGAACTTTGGTACTACGAATCATCCGAAGCCAGAATCCATGAACTTTATTCGCTGAATATTTAAAGAAATTTATACCGCCTGGAAGCCTTTTCAAACGCAGAATTGCTTTTTGAAGCCGACGGCGGGTTATCCGATTGGCCATTCGCAAAAGTAGAACATTTATATCTTCTTCTTTATCAGTACACTTACTCAAAAGGGAAGATTATTTTCAGGCTTTAAAATTCCTTTTTTCCCCTTATTTTTGCGTCCCGTAAATTAGGTATAAACTAACTCAAAATTTTTAGCCTGTGGCGACCAAATTTTCAAAAGATACTTACCTCTATTGGTACGAATTAATGCAACTGATTCGTCAGTTTGAATTAATGGCTGAAGAGAAGTATAAAATGGATGGTAAGATCCGTGGATTTTTCCATGCTTACATAGGGCAGGAAGCTATTGCTGCGGGTTGTGTTACAGCATCTCGTCCTGAAGACCTGATGATCACTGCTTACCGTGATCACGGTTTGGCTATAGCTAAAGGTGTTTCTGTAAACAGTTGTATGGCTGAACTGTACGGAAAAGCTACAGGCTGTGCTAAAGGAAAGGGCGGAAGTATGCACTTCTTTGGTAAGGATGTTGGATTTTTTGGCGGTCATGGAATTGTGGGGGCACAGATTGGTACTGGTGCAGGTTTGGCTTTTGCAGAACAATATCGTGGTACAGATAATGTAGTCCTTTGTTATTTTGGTGATGGTGCTTCAAGACAGGGAATATTGCATGAAACATTCAATCTTGCGATGCTTTGGAAATTACCGGTGGTTTTTATTTGCGAGAACAATCATTATGCAATGGGTACTTCAGTAGAACGTACTTCTAACGTAGTGGATATTTATAAACTTGCTGATGGTTATGAAATGCCTGCAGATATAATTGATGGGATGAGTCCTGAAGCTGTGCATGATGGTGTTGGCCGTGCAGTTAAAAGAGCAAGAGAAAAAGGCGGGCCTACTTTATTAGAAATTAAAACATACCGCTATAAAGGTCACTCAATCAGTGATCCACAGAAATATAGAACGAAGGAAGAGGTGGATGAATATAAGAGCAAAGACCCTATTCAGATGGTTTTAAAAACTATTTTGGACAATAAATTTGCAACACAAGAAGAGGTTGATGCAATCAATAAAAGAGTAGATGCGATTGTAGATGAGTCAGTAAAGTTTGCTGAAGAGAGCCCTTGGCCTGATGATGATGAAGTATTGAAAGATGTGTATGTTGATCAGAACTATCCATTTATCGTTGATTAAATAAAACAAAAACAAGCAAATAAAAATAAACCAATGGCAGACAAGAAAAATGTGCAGGATGTGGATTCAGGCGAAGTGATTGTAGCAAAAGCAAAAGATTTCTGGGAGAAATATAACAAACCCCTGATGATAGCTTCTATAGCTATTATCGTTTTAGTTGGTGGCTGGTATATTTATCAGAGCTATTTTCTGAAACCAAAAGAAACCAAAGCTGCGGAAGTAATGTTCAAAGCTGAGGATTATTATCGCCAGGATTCTGTGCTGCTTGCCTTAAATGGCGACGGACAAAACTGGGGTTTCCTGAAAGTAATTGATAAATATGGCGGAACTGATGCCGGTAATCTTGCCCGTTTCTACGCAGGTGTTTGTTTTATCAAATTAAATGAGAATCAAAAAGCAATTGACCAGTTAAAAAAATTCAGCTCTAGTTCTAAACCTGTTCAGGCAAGAGCTTATAAACTGATAGGTGATGCTTATGGTGATTTGGGAAAGAATAAAGAAGCATTTGACTATTATAAAAAAGCTGGTCATCATTTTGAAAAAGATGAGACCAACTCAGCTGAAGCATTATTTATGGCTGCTTATCTTGCTCAACGTACATTGAACGATAATAAAGGTGCGATTGAATTGTATAAAGAGATCAAGGAAAAATTTCCAAGAACAGATCAGGCAAGAGATGCCGATAATTACCTGGCGCAAATGGGTGTTTACAGCACTGAAAAATAATTATGGCTGAAGTAACAGATAGTAAACTATTTCATATTGAAACAGGCATTCTGAAAAAGGATGCCTGTATTGTTTTAGTTAAAACAGAATGGAATGCCCGAATTACAGATCAATTGGAAATGGGTTGTATTGCTGAGTTGGAAAAACTCGGAGTAAAGAAAACCGTTGTCATTATCGTTCCGGGTGCATTTGAAATTCCATTTGCCATAAAGAATTATTACGAAAATGTAGGGAAGAAAAACAAAGCCGATGCTTTTATTGCATTAGGCTGTGTGATAAAAGGAGATACGCCTCATTTCGAATATGTGTGCCTGGCAATAACCAACGGAGTGTTGCAACTCAATCTTTTATTACCTGTTCCAACAATTTTTGGTGTGCTAACAGTTAATACTGAAGAACAGGCCATTGAAAGAATTGGTGGCAAACATGGTCATAAAGGAGAGGAAGCGGCGATAACAGCGATGAAAATGATAAAACTAAACCCCAAACCCCCGTCCGACCAGGTCATCCGGGCGGGCCTAAAGGGGCTTAAGAAAAAGTCTAATTAAAAAATTACTATGCCCGAATTAATAAATCTTAAATCTAAGTTCTCCCTTTAGGGAGACAGAGGGTCATGAACATTCAGTTATTCATACCTTGCTTTGTAGATCAACTTTATCCTGATACAGCTTTTAACATGATAAAAGTTTTGGAGAAAGCCGGATGTACTGTGAGTTATAATACATCTCAAACCTGTTGCGGACAACCTGCATTCAATGCAGGTTTCTGGGATGAAGCAAAAGCTGTTTGCAGCAAATTCATTAAAGATTTTAGAGAAGCTGATTGTGTTGTAACGCCCAGTGCAAGCTGTGCAGGCTTTGTAAAAAATTATTACACTAAATTATTTGAAAACTCATTTTTACGCAACGAAGTAAAAGACCTGAGTAAAAAGATATTCGAGTTTTCAGAATTTCTGATTGATATACAAAAAGTAGAAGATGTTGGTGCTGTATTAAAAGGTAAAGCCACTTATCATGATTCCTGCGCTGCCTTGCGGGAATGTAAAATAAAAGAAGAGCCTAGGAAATTATTGTCGCATGTTAAAGGTCTGGAACTTGTCGAAATGAATGATGTGGAAACCTGTTGTGGTTTTGGTGGCACTTTCGCTGTAAAGTTTGAAGCCATCTCGGTTGCAATGGGAGAGCAGAAAGTTGAAAATGCTTTAGCAACTGATGCTGATTATTTAATATCAACAGATCTTTCTTGCCTGATGCACTTACAAGGCTATATCAATACAAAAGGATATAAATTGAAGACCATGCATATTGCAGATGTACTGGCTTCCGGATATTAATTTTTTTTCCACAAAGGGATAACTTTTGTTGTCATCTTCTTTGCGGCTTTGTGGGATTTAATTCTAATTTGAAATGCTCTTTATAGCCCTGAGAAATAATCATATCCTTTTTCATCGGCCCAATAATCCGGTGTTCTCTCATTTGAAAAATACATGTCGCCAATACGTTTTAGACTTTTTATTCCATACTTAACGGGGATAATTAATCGTAAAGGATAGCCCTGGTCCATCGGCAATGCTTGTCCATTTAGCTCATAACATAACAATGTTTGAGGATGTAAAGCACTTGGCATATCAATGCCCACATAATACTCCTTATCAGGAGTTCGTAAACCAAGGTATTTCATTGCAGCTTCTTCGCTTAAATTATAGGCTTTCATAAAATCAGAAAACTTAACACCGCCCCAATATGTGATCTGGCTCCAGCCTTCAATACATTTAAAATTGAAAACAATTTCTGTCTTTGGCAACTTCCTAATATCATCCAGTTTCAGTTTTAGTGTATCACCCTTTGCTTGTATCACATTCATCACCCATGTGGCTGAATCAAAAGGTGTTTTCGTTCCTAAATTTCCGTTTACTCTTGCAGGATTTGCAGCCTGCGAAACAGGGTAAGTCTTCGCCAGGTTTTTGTCTGATACTAAGCCGGCAAAAATATTTTCATTCGCATCTAAGACTTTTCTGATCGGTGTACTTGTCTTACCAGAATCAGATGGCAGTTTTCTGAACCATTGCCATCCCAGGACTGCAATTGCTGCAAATAGAAAAAAGAAAGAAAAAGAAAGAATTGTTTTTTTCTGAATTAATTGCTCAGTATTGAGTTTACTGTTCTTCGTTAAAATATTTTTTAAAAAACTGGCCATAAGAAATTATTTTTTTATTTCAGCATCTGATGCCTCATTTGTTTCATCCGCAACAGAAGTAATATCTTGTGTTTTTTTAACTTCAAACCCTGTGATCATTGCTCTGAAATTATTCCAGCCTGCCATTATCACCTGGAAAATATGTATCAGAAAAAATAGCACATACCCAATCGTCAATGCAAAATGAAGTATGCGGGCCATTTCATAACCACCTATTAAATTACAAAGCCAGTATAATTGCACAGGCTTATAAATTGCGAGTCCGGTTAATATGGAACCGATTCCCATAATAATGATAGCTGTATACGCTATTCGTTGGGCTCCGTTATATTTTCCTTGTGGAGGTTTCATTTTTTTTATCCGTAGATCATGCAGCAATACCTGCCATGCTTCTTTAAAGGACTTTCTATTCGGCATCAGTAATCTCCATTCACCAGAAAAGATTGTGTAAACAACATAAGCAATACCATTCAAAAAGAAAAGCCACATAAAAACAAAATGGTATGCCATTCCTTCTGATAAACGGAAAGGAACATTCAATGCTTTATAAAAGGAATCAGGAAAAAATTTTAAAAGGGTAGTGCTGCCAAAACCAATTTTGTAAACATCATTTGCCCAGTATATCAGCAAGCCGCTCCATATCATTATAGCAAGCACCGGAAAATTGATCCAGTGAAACCAGCGGATTGATAATGGATGTTTTTTGACAATTTGTTTCATTCGGTTATCTACTACTTGTAAGTTAGCCAAATCCTTTTGTTTCCGAAAGGTTGGCTTTTAATTTATCAATCTTTGTCATTCCAATGACAAAAGCCGATACACTAAAAGGTACCGGCATTTACTTAAAAAAATCTGAATCAGTGGGATCAGGAATTCTTCAGGTCATTGAATTTCGAATTAAAAAGGATAAGATAAAGTATTAAAGTTTTGGAACCGATTCTATTACAAAGGGAAATAAAGATTGGATTGGACTTAATAAAAAAAACTCCGGAATTGCTACCGGAGTTCATTAACATTTGATATATCTCTATTTAGAAAGTACTACATGGTTAATTACATGTATCACACCATTACTTTGGTAAACATCTTTAATTGTAATTTCAGCCATGCCACCATTTTCATCTTTCAGCCAAAGCTTACCGCTTTTTTTCATTACCCATAATTTTCCACCTGCAACTGTAGTCAATTCAGCAGAACCATTACCTTCTTTGATCTTTGCTTTCAATGCAGCGGCATCTAATTTACCAGCAACTACATGGTAAGTTAGTATTCCGGTAAGCTTTGCTTTGTTTTCAGGTTTAACCAATGTTTCAACAGTTCCGGCAGGCAACATTTCAAATGCAGCATTTGTTGGAGCAAATACAGTAAATGGCCCGGCTGACATTAAAGTCTCTACTAAATCTGCTGCTTTTACTGCCGCAACAAGTGTAGTATGGTCTTTTGAGTTAACTGCATTCTCAACAATATTTTTAGAAGGATACATAGCAGCACCACCAACTTCTACAGTTTTTTCTTTCATCATTGTTTGCGCAAAAGAATAATTAAATGCTAATGCAGCCACCAGCATTAGTCCGATTGATTTAAAAGATTTCATACGTTGTAGTTTAATATTTGTTTTTATAAGGGTGAACAATAGCAGATACGGGATGCCATATCGTTTCAGATTTTTAAAAAGAAAATTATAATTGTTCACATCATTGTATTTTTGAAAACCAATCTAAATAAAAAATCGTATGG
>JBBSJN010000113.1:0-9493 GCA_038257235.1 Chitinophagales bacterium | reverse complement strand
GCTGTGTCCATACCATTTCCCCGAAGGCCACAGACAGCAATGTCTAACCCATCTACTGATGTGCCGCTCATTAAACCAATAATGCGTCGGTAATCTTTTCCGGCTATTGTGTATAGCTTTTTAATATGTGAATGCATAAGATAAAAGTATAAAACAAAAGGCTACTTTGAAAGTAGCCTTTTGAAAATTATCAAATTTCTTCAAAATCAGAACGTAGGATCCGTAGGTGTATTCGGATTATTATCTCTTTCCCTGAAAGGATAAGGTAATAAGTTTCTGGTCCTTTCTGAACCCACCAAAGTTGTAGCATTTGGCCTTCCAAATCTCCGCATATCCTCCAATTTCAATCCAGACATATACATTTCTATAGATCGGTGTCTATAAATCTGATCCAACATTTGCGCCTGTGTAAATGGCCCAACCATTGGTAAAAGATCTGCACCAATTCCCAAAGGATCGTTGATTGCTTTTTTAGTTACAATTTTGTTTAATTCAATTAATGCATTTACTAAATCAGGTGTAGTCTGGCGGGCATATGCCTCTGCTTTTATCAACGTCATTTCACCCGGATAATATATAGGATATGCAGAAGTAGTATTTACAGCGAATCCTTTCATCAACCAACGAGAAGCTGATGAACCACTCAATACCATATAAAAAGGCACTCTCTTATCTGCAAGATCTGGTTGTAAACTTCCCAATAAGCCCATGGTAGAATCTATAGGCTGATAAACATTAAAATTAGAACCTGCCACATCATAAATTGGATTAGGAGCAGCTGCTTCAAAATTTAACGTTGACTTCTTTGTTAGATCAACAAGATTTGCTGCTGCCAAAGCTTCCGGGTATTTACCGGAATACAATAAATATCTAGCTTTTAATGCCTGAAGCGTATTAGCTATGTCTATACCTGCAGGTATAGTTGAAGCGAATGATGCGCTGATTGCATTTGCACTTATGGCCGCTTGTGCTGAATTGATTACAGTAATAGCCTTGGTAAACCCATCATTTCTACTGATAAAGGATACATTGGTTCCAATATCTGCCGGAACCTTTTCCCAGAACATTGACATATTACCAATAGACAAAGCTTTAAAAATAGAAGCATATCCGATAAGCCCACTAGCAGTTCCTTTATCAGCTAAATTTCCTGCATTATTAATTACCTGATCTGCATCATAAATGATCTTATTGCTGCTAGTCCACAAACCGGATAACATGGTATTGGTTCCATCAACAACAGTTCCGCCTTGCACCAACTGATACTCAGGTAAATTTCCTTGATTTAATAATAAAAGCTCCCGGGTAATAAAACCATTCATACTCACAACATTGTATAAAGAGCTGCCCCTTCCAAGTGAATAAACCCTTTGCAAACCAACACTTACACCTGTTAATCCATTGGCAGTTGATAATACTTTATCACTGGTTGCCCTGTTCGGATCACTATAGTCCTTTTTGCAGGAAGATAGAAGTAGTGCTGCAAAAGCCATCACTACCCATTTGTTATATTTTATTTTTTGTAACATAGCATTTAGATTTTTTGATTAAAATTTAGCTTGAACTCCGATACTGAATGTTCTTGGAATAGGTACTGCTCCAAAATCTATTCCTCTTAAAATAGTACTTTGTCCGCCGGCATTTACCTCAGGATCATATCCTTTGTAATTATCAAAAGAGATCAGGTTTCTGCCACTTAATGAAACAGACAGGTTATTGAAAACATTTTTCACTTTTCCAAAATCGTAGCTTAAAGAAAGCTCTCTGAGTTTTACAAAAGAACCGTCATCCATTCTCCATTCTTCAATTCCATAGATACCAAGTATATAACCTCTTGGTAATTCTCCTCTTTGTTCCATTTCTGCCACTTTACCATTACCAACACCCTGTCTTGTTCTGAAGTCGGCATTGAAAACATCTACACCTTGTACAGCATCGAACTGGAAACGCATACTTAGTTTCTTATAACTCAATTCATTTACAAGACTGGCTGTGTAATCGGGATTAGGATCACCGATTACTTTACGCAACACTGTGCCAGAAGGCAGGCCCCCTGCATCTCTCTGTGTTGTATAAAACAATGGTCCGTTTTGAATTCCTCTTTCAGTAACTGGAATACCATTTGTATTTTTTATTTGATTGCCACTGGCATCTGTAGCAAAGAATGTTCCGTAGAAAACGCCAATTGGCTGGCCTTCAAGGATAGCAACCGGAGCACCACCATTAGTGCTTAATAAAGTAAGAGCTTGCCCGATTCTAACTGCTTTATTTCTATTACGGTTAAAAATACCTGTTACATCCCAACGGAAATCTTTCTTACGAACTACTCCAAGATTTAATACAAACTCAAATCCTTTATTCTCTAAAGATCCAAAATTATCCAGTAAACTGGAAAAGCCAGTTGTTGGTGCAATGACACGGTTTATTAAAAGATCATTTACTTTCTTAATATAGTAGTTAAAAGATACACCAATCCGATTATTTAAAAATCCTAGATCAGTTCCAAACTCTAACTCTTCCTGACGCTCCGGTTTAACTTTAGTATTTGCCAATGTAGAGCTTGAAAAGAAAGAAGTTCTACCTAAAAAGCCTATGCTGGAATAAGAATTAAACCGATCATAAGGTCCGATTCCAGTAAGGTTTCCAGATTGACCATACGCCATTCTTACCTTAAAAAGATCCCACCATTTAGATACTCCCAGATTGTCCCAATAATCAGCACCTGACAACACATAACTACCACTGGCTTTTACATAAACCTGATTTCTTTCTTCTTCACCGAAAACTGAAGAACCATCCACTCTTACTGCACCGGTCACAAACAAATGATTTCGAAATTTGAAATTCTGTTGGAGATATGCACCTGATATTGATAACTCGCCGCGGCTATCCACCCCTGGTAATATAGTGCTGGCTCCAGTTGCTGTTTCAACAAAAGGCGCCAAGCCTCTTCCCTGCAACAAACTATAGCTGGATTTTTCGTACTGCAGTGAGTAACCTATTTGAGTAGTTGAATTCAGGTTATCATTAATTTTAGCATTATAAGTACCATTAATTTCATTATTGATCTGAAAATAATTACTGGTAGCAGTACTTGCATAACCGTTTTGCGCTGGATCTAATGTAGTACCTCCACCAAAGAACCCTGTATTAACTGCGTAAGCAAAAGGCGGGATAAAAGTTTTACCATCCTGTGAATAATTATCAATACCCAATGTATAATCAATAGAGAAATTTTTAAAAGCCTTCCATTTTAAACTGGAACTAGCCAATATCCTGCTTGTTTCCTGACGCTGCTTGATATCTTCTATAACTGAAACAGGATTGGTTCTTTGTCTTTCTCCAATAGCTTTAATATTTCCATTAGCATCTCTTGTCCATAAATCATGAAAATTACCAATGATATTAATTGAGTTCAGAGGAGAAAAGAAGGAGTTGCCATCTGGCTTTTCATTAGAAGCACTGTTGATATAATTTAAACCTAATGAAAAACTAAGTTTATCATTTATTATCTGGTCTAGATTACTCCTGAAACTGAATCTTCTGAAGTCAGTATTTTTTATAATTCCCTGATTAAAGAAATAAGAACCGGAAACATAATATTTTGTTTTGTCTTTACCACCACTTACAGATACATTATTATCTGTACCTAAACCAGTATGAAAAATATAATCATTATAGTCATAACGTGTAACCGGAGTTGTGTTAGTAAGCGAAGTAACAAGGATATCTTGCGTTTGTGCACCCGGTCCGTCAGTAGGGCCACCAAATTTTGTGGGTGACTGATTTACTTCAACGCTTTTGCGTAAATTACTTACCATAAGATTGGTAGAAAAACTTACAACAGGAGCCCCACTACTTCCTCTTTTTGTAAATATCTGCACAACTCCTGCATTGGCTCTTGATCCATAAATAGCCGCTGCAGCTGCACCATTTAATACTTCAATTCTTTCGATATCTGCAGGGTTAATATCTGCCAAACGGTTTTGTCCAATCGTACCAACAAAATTCTGACCGTCATAGTTACCTGATGTATTGGTAACTCTTGTAGTAGCATTATTTACAATAATACCATCTACAATGTATAAAGGTTCAGAAGAACTATTAATAGAACTGATACCTCTTAAACGAACAGACATACCACCAGCAGGATCACCCGAGTTCTGAATGATCTGTGCACCCGCAGTTTTTCCCTGCAAGGCAGCTAACACATTTCCAGTAGCTCCTTTGCTAAGATCTTCTGCATTTACTGTGCTTACATAACTACCCAATTGTCTCTTAGTAGTTCCCTGAGAGGTACCTGTTACAACTACTTCATCCATATTCAACGCATCTTCAGCTAGCTGATTGTTGATGGCAAAAGTAGTTTGATTTCCTACGGTGAAATTTTGAGTTGTAGTTTTAAATCCAATACCTGAAAATTCAAGTATATAATTTCCAGGTTTCAGATTGGCATTGATTTCATAGTCTCCTGATGCATTTGTTACTGCACCGGTTGTAGTACTACGAACCTGAACTGATACCAAAGGGATTCCCTTTCCATCGGCACCCGTAACCTTTCCACTTATTTTTACTTGTGCAGAAGCAGCTAATACAGCAAGCTGTATTAAAAGCATTAAAGAAATGTGTTTACATCTCTTAAATAATAACCAATTAAGTTGATTCATTGTTTAGCAGTTTTATTGAAGGATTAATGCAGCGCTTTTTTAGTATTACACTAAATTATACATGTTAGACAAGTAAAACATGGAATTGCTGCACAACATTGCAAAAATGTGCAATAGGCAAAATAATACTTGCAAAAAGCCGCAAAGAATTTACCAAGGAATGAAAGCCTTAAAAACTTAGAGGGACGGAAACCCTCGTTGTATCCCATTCAATAACAAGGTTGCTATTGTCAGCGTCGAACCAGAAAGTAAGTTGTTCTATAACCTTGTCCAATTTTTCGACCGGAACAGTAACCCTGGCAACATCTTTATCCTTATTTTTTTCATACGAAAATGCACCCCATTGCCCTAACTGGGAGTTTAGGATCAACGTCCATTCATTTTCATTGGTTATAGCAAACAGCGTATATGTGCCGGCGGGAATAGCTTCTCCTCCAAACTTTGAATCTGTTTTGAACGAAATGGTTGTGGCCTCATCCGCACCAATCCTCCATACATTTCCAAATTTTTCAAGGCTTCCAAAAATTTCCCGGCCGCTTTTATGTGGTCTTCCATAAGTCACTTCTCCATTAGCATAGGTTAATGTATCATGTAGACTTTTCCGCTGACGACCTTGTCCAAAACTATCTGCGACAATAAATAATGAGAGGAGTAATAGTATATTTTTCATAAATAGTTTTTTTGGTAACTAAAGTTACCAAGATGGTTTGACAAGTAGCTGCCTTTTAAACTATTTCTCTATTAATTTTTTCAGGTTGCTCAAGCCGATTTCCATCATTGGCCCGTATCTTTTTTCCAAAAGCAGGCTCGAAAATTTTTCCCAGGGATACCAATGCAGATGAAAATCCATGTACCATTGAACAGTTATTGTATTGGGAACAGAAGTTGGAAAAAAGTTCCATCCACTTTCGCCATCTTTAAAACCAGCCTTTTTTGTTATCGCCAAAACAGTGCTATCTGTAATTTCTTGAATAATCAGTTGCTGTTTATTGATTGTGCTAATTCCCTTCACTTTCCCATTTTCAATTATCAGTTCAGCGGAATCTGCTCCGGGAAACCAATATTTCCAGTTGTCTGCCATACTTATCTGCAACAGTACCGTATCTTTTGAGGCATTGATGTCAATAGCTTTTGATATTCTTATGTTGGAAGGAAAAAAAAGAGAGAACCCTGTAATAAGAAACGCAAAAAAAATAATACTGATTATTCCAAGTTTAATTATACGCACAATAAAATTTTTGTCCCTGAAAAAAAATTATTCCCATTTCAAAACCCTGATTGCAATTGCATAGGTTATTATCATCCATATTCCCAGAATACCGATTTCTCTCCAGCAGTCAAAAACCCCTAACCCTTCAAATGCAATTTTCCGCATAGCGTCATTGTATTGCGTTAGAGGTAAAACTCTGCAAATTTCCTGTAGCCATCCCGGAAATACTTCAATGGAAAAGAATGTTCCTGACAGCATCATCTGTGGAAAACCATACAGGTTAATCAATAAAGGAATGCTGGTGTCTGACTTTGAAATACTACTGAATATAAGACCTACACCCATTAACTGAAAAAGCATAATAATCGTAACAAGCAACATTTCGCCAGCCGTAGCAAATCCATTAACCAGTGTAAAGTTCAACACATAATGACCGAAAAAGATCAACACAATTACGTTCATCAATTGGAAAAACAAACGGCTCATACCAATACCCAATAATATATTGATACGGTTGACAGGTGAAGCATAAAATCTTTTTAAAACCAGTTGCTCCCGCAAGCCAAAAAAAAGAAATGCAATACCAAACAAAGTTGAAAACAAAATGGAAAAACCTAACTGTCCGGGTAATATAAAATCAATCTGCCTGTATTTTCTAACTTCCTTTACTTCTGGTTTTTCAATCCTGATAGAAGATTGCAATGCCCCCGGTTTATCCGTTTCAATTTTTAACCGCAGATAATCCAGCATCGGCATAAAAGAACCTAAAGTATTAGCACTAGCAGTTGTTGATTTTACCTGTATGCTTGTTATTGGTGTTCCTACACTATCATTTACTGTTGCAATAGCCAGAACAGCTGTTATCTTTCCTTTCTGCAAATCTTTATTTAATAAAACAGTATCAGCATATTTTACAATTCTTATAGAAGGTGAATTTTTTAATCTCTGGTAAAATACTCCTGTAGTATCACTGTTTTCTGCCAATGCTACTCGGTATGTTACGCCACCACTATTGCCAAAGGCACCGAAAATCAGAATAAATATTATAGGAAAAAGAATACTGAAAATAATAGCACTCGGATTTGCAAAGATAGCTTTGAAACTGGCTCTGGTAATAGCCCATAAGGCTTTTGTCTGGCTGTATGGTTGCTGATCTGGTTTCATAATTGGGAGCAAATGTATTTAATTACAGGTATCATTAGGTAAAATAATGATATTTGAAACCTATATGACAAAAGCATATCTATTGACAGGAGGGAATACGGGCGACAGGGAGAAAAATCTGTTAGCCGCTATTGTGCATATTAATCAACATTGCGGATTAATAACTAATAGTTCTTCTTTATATGAAACGGCTGCATGGGGCAATACGGAGCAACCAGCATTTTTAAACCAGGCATTGGAAATTGAGACGGAATTAACTGCCCCGCAACTGATGCGCCGCATACTAAAAGTGGAAAAACTGATGGGCAGGATAAGAAAAGAAAAATATGGGCCTCGTCTTATCGATATTGATATTCTTTTATACGCCGACGAAATTCATAATTATCAATTGCTGAAACTGCCGCATCCAGAAATACAAAACCGAAGATTTGCTTTATTGCCGCTTACAGAAATTGCTCCGGATATTGTTCATCCGGTTTTTCAAAAAACTATTTCGAAGTTATTGGAGCAATGTAAAGATGAGTTAGCGGTAAAAAAGTATTCCTGATTTTTTCCACAATCTGCTGTATTTACTATTCAGGCTTTTCAATTGGCTTATTTTGCGAAGAAATGAAGAAAGGCCAGAACAATCAATATTCACCAATAATCATTCACTATTCACCATAATGCATTACCAGTTTATCACCATAGAAGGAAATATCGGGGCCGGAAAAACAACATTGGCACAACTGCTTTCAAAACACTATAATGCCCGGCTGATACTGGAAGAATTTGCCGACAATCCTTTCTTACCTAAGTTTTATGAAAACCCAGAGCAGTATGCATTTCCGCTGGAGTTATTTTTTATGGCCGAACGTTTCAAGCAGCAAAAAGAATTTCTGCAACAAAAAGACATGTTTCAATCGCTGACCATTGCCGATTATCTTTTTACCAAATGCCTTCTTTTTGCCAAAGTAACATTGCCAGAAGATGAGTTCCGGTTGTACCAACGGTTATTCGACATCATCAATCAGCAATTGACAAAACCCGATATTCTTATTTATCTGCATGCACCGGTAACAAAGTTGCAGGCCAACATCAAAAAAAGAAACCGCTCCTACGAACAGAATATTCCAGACGAATATTTATTTAATATACAGGAAACCTATACGCATTACATCAAACAGCATAATATAAAGACCTTGTTTGTAGATACCAGCAATGCCGATTTCATCGGCAATGAAAAACACCTGCAAGTTATTTTAGATGCATTAGATAAAGAATATAAAGACGGGCAGTACTACCTGACCTTGCCTTAAATCTTTCGAACCAATCAAAAACAATTCCGTTATTCGCATAATTCCGTGTTGGCTGTGTGCTTACCTTTGCGCACATTATGGACAGCAATTCACCTGTCATCCAAATAACCGACGAGCCTTTTGCGGCAATTCGAATTCCGGAATTTAAAAATCTGATGCTCGGCAGATTTACTTTCATTACTGCGCTACGAATGATGAGTACTTTGGTTGCCTGGTGGGTGTATGAGTTAACCGGCGATCCATTTGCTATTGGCTTAGTAGGTTTATCGGAAGTAATTCCTGCACTATCAACCGCTTTATACGCCGGACACATCATAGACAAAAGCGAAAAGAAAAAACTGCTTTTGAAATCTGTTTCTCTATACGGATTGGCGGCATTTATTCTTTTATTCTTTTCTACTTCTTTTATTGGCGACAGGTTCAGCAATCATACGATTACCATTGGAATTTACGCTGTCATCTTTTTTACCGGAATTGTAAGAGCCTTTGCAGGTCCTATATTTTCTTCTTTGGTAGCTTACACCGTCCCAAGACATTATTTACAAAATGCCACTACCTGGACACAGGGCACCTGGCTTTCCGCCTCCGTTACCGGTCATGCAGCCGGAGGTTTTTTAATTTGGAAATTGGGCATCACCGGAACTTTCATAATTATCTGTTCCTTATTAGTAGTGGCAATCACAATTCTATCGCAGATAAAAAGAAAACCACCGACAGCTCAAACTACTGAAAAGAAAACATGGGAAAGCATGAAAGAAGGCCTTCGTTTTGTTTTTAAAACAAAAGAAATTTTAGCCGCCTTCTCACTGGATATGTTTGCCGTATTCTTTGGTGGTGCGGTAGCAATGGTTCCGGTGTTTGCAAAAGACATTTTAAAAATAGGTCCACAAGGTTTTGGCTGGCTGAATGCTGCCATTGACATCGGCGCCATTCTGATCATAATTATACTAACCATTTTCCCAATGAAGAAAGCCCAGGGGAAAAAACTGATGATCGCTGTTGCCGGATTTGGTGTTTGCATCATCTTATTTGCACTCTCAGGCTGGTTTGTACTTTCTTTTGCAGCATTGATGGTTGCTGGTATGCTGGACGGAGTAAGTGTTGTAGTAAGAGGAACTGTTATGCAATTAAAAACACCAGATCATATGCGGGGC
>JBBSJN010000112.1:0-9513 GCA_038257235.1 Chitinophagales bacterium | reverse complement strand
TTGGATCAACTCTGTTTTTATCGTCATAAATTTTAACTGTTACCGGGAATGCTTCCGCTGGACCTGCCGTTATCGAATAAGTAAAATACCAATTGGTTCCATTAAATAAAGTTGGTGAAATAGTTGTACTCAATGCACCTGTGCCACTAGCAGTTCCATTAGAAAGACCAGGAGTGTGATTACCAGAAGCTGCACTTTTATCCCACTCTCCACATTGTCCATCTCTTTTACGATAAAACCCATTATCATTTCCATCGTTTGCAATTGTATATTCTGCTTCATTATCAAGAATTGTTAAAAAATTTGCATCAAATTTAGAACAAACTCCATCACTTGGAACGGCTAGTGTTGGCATATTTTTAATATAATCAGGAATAATTTTTTTACTATATCCACCAAAAAATATATTTTGCAATTCATCTCCTATGTAAACAAATACATGGTAGCTAGCCCCACCGCCCGATTGTTTTTGAAAAAAATCATTAAAAGCGGCTGGGGGAAAAGGAATAATTTCAGTATAACCCGCTCCAGTACTTTCAAATTTCTTTAGATAAGCATTTAATATTGAAGGATCATTCCAGTTATATTGTGCAACCTGATTAGGAGTTCCCTGAACACTAAAGTTATCTGCAGAAGCACCTATAAAATACCCGCCGGGAGCGACATCAAATGACGGTAAATTCATAACATAAAATCCCGATTTTGCCCCTTCTTTATAATATGTTATAACGGTAATACAATTTGTATTGAATTGTACACCACCTGAGTTATACAATTCAAAATATTCGCTATTCGCAGCACTTGGTGCTGTATAAAGTTCATTTAATACTACTCCTTGGGTTTTCCCAAATAGTACACTGCCAATTAAGGCGATAGAAAGTAAAATCTTTTTCATGCTTCAAGGTTTTTTTTGTTAAATAAATAGCTTTTTCAATGTTACGAATAGCTGGTTGCCCAACTTTTTTATGATGAGTAATTACATCCTGTTTTTACAGGTTTCCAAGGGGATTTCTTGGGCTATTTAATAGGAGGGATCTCTGGTGGTTAGACAGCAGTATAAAGGAAGATTTTAATCCTTCAAGAGAAATTGGATATATTTTTTGGTGCTATATAATGAGTATAATTAAAAACTCATTTAACCTAATCAGGGTTATTCAACCAGCATATCTTTGGTATTTTTTCGAAAGGATGGGATTTGGAGGATTGAAAATATCAATCGAGACGGCTAATGTACTATGTGATTTACACAAATGCAAGCCTTTTCTATTTTTTTTTAAAATATTTTTTCTTTAGCCAGTTCCAAAGCCCTCTGAAACTGCTGATTTTGAGACAAATGAGTATTATCTAATTCAATGGCATCTTTTGCTGGCCGCAACGGGCTAATCTCCCGGTTAGAGTCAATATAATCCCTTAATTCAAGGTTATCTTTCACTTCTTCAATAGTGATGTTAGGATTTTTTTCAAACATTTCTTTAAACCGTCTTTGTACTCGGATGGCATTATCGGCTGTCATAAAGATTTTTAATTCTGCTTTTGGAAAAACAACGGTACCGATATCCCTGCCATCCATTACTATCCCTTTTTTGGCACCCATTTTTTGTTGCTGGGCAACGGCAAATTCCCGCACTTCTTTAATAGCAGCCACATCACTTACTTTTTCAGCAATAAACATATCCCGGATAAGGTATTCCACATCCTCACTGTTCAGGTATATTTCACTGTTTCCGCTGGTAGCGTTAAAAATAAATTCGAGACTGATGTTTTGTAAGGCTTTGTTGATTTCTTTTTTATTTGCCAAGTCGATATTATTGCGCAGAAAAAATAATGTGATGGCTCTGTACATGGCGCCGCTATCCACATACACATAACCGAGTTCTTTGGCCAGTTGCTTTGCTAAAGTGCTTTTACCGCAGCTTGACCAGCCATCAATGGTTATAATAATTTTTTTTGCCATAAAAAATCATTGTTCGGTAAACATCTCTAACTTTTTTTTCAAGACCTCACCCCCAACCCCCTCTCCCAGGGAGATGGGGCTTAGAACCCTTATCTATAAATTGTTTCATAGGTTTCTAAACTGTTAACCGAACAGTAGTGATAAAAAAAAGCCCGCCTGTATAACCCGGTCGGGCAGAAAGTACTTTAAAAGGCACTCCTTACTAATTGTATTTATGTTATTTTAAGCTTTTGACTTCTCGCCAGATTTTTCTTTGAACGTAAATGAAAGCTTTGTTTTTTCTTCATCTGTATCAGCTATTAATATATCTCCCGCCTTTACATTCCTGTTCAGAATTTCTTCTGCCAAAGGATCTTCCAGGTATTTCTGAATTGCTCTATGCAATGGCCTTGCGCCAAACTGAGAATCATAACCTTTTTCAGCAAGAAACGCTTTTGCACTTTCTGTTAACTCAAGACTGAATCCAAGATTTTCCAAACGCTTCATGACACCCTTCATCAAAATGTCGATAATGTTGAAGATATTTTCTCTAGACAGGCTATTAAAGATGACCACATCATCAATCCTGTTTAAAAATTCAGGTGAAAAAGTTTTCTTTAATGCTTTTTCAATTATAGCTTTATTTTCTTCTTCCTGATGTTCCACTTTTGATGCTGTTGCAAAACCAACACCGGCACCAAAATCTTTTAACTGGCGAGCACCAATATTGGATGTCATGATGATCAGGGTATTTTTGAAATCAACTTTTCTTCCTAACCCATCTGTTAATTGACCATCGTCTAACACTTGTAATAAGACATTATAAATATCCGGATGTGCTTTTTCAATTTCATCCAAAAGAATTACACTATATGGTTTGCGCCGAACTCTTTCTGTAAGCTGACCACCTTCCTCATATCCAACATAGCCGGGAGGTGCACCTATCAAACGGCTTACGGTGAACTTCTCCATATACTCACTCATATCAATACGAATCAACGAGTCTTCCGAATCAAACATCTGTCTTGACAAGGCTCTGGCCAACTCTGTTTTACCAACACCTGTCGGGCCAAGGAAAATGAAAGTACCGATGGGTTTCTTCGGATCTTTCAATCCTACCCTGTTTCGCTGTATCGCTTTCACCACTTTAGCAATGGCTTCATCTTGCCCCACCACCATTCCCCTCATATCCTCCGTCATCTTTTTCAGCTTCTCTGTTTCTGCTTCCACCATTCTTCTTACTGGTATTCCAGTCATCATACTTACTACTTCGGCTATATCTTCGTCGCCAATCGGGAAACGTTTATGTTTGCTTTCTTCTTCCCACACATTTTTAGCTTTCTCCAGATCTTCCTGTAAACGTTTCTCTGTATCACGAAGGGAAGCAGCTTCTTCAAACTTCTGGCTTTTCACCACTTTATTCTTCTCGTTCTTTACATCTTCAATTTTTCCTTCGAGGTCAACAATATTTTGCGGAACATTGATGTTTTTTAAATGCACCCTTGCTCCCACTTCATCCATCACATCTATTGCTTTATCCGGCAGTAAACGATCAGTTACATAACGGTCACTCAATTTTACACAAGCATCAATTGCTTCCTGATCATAATTTACATTATGGAAGTCTTCATATTTTGATTTGATATTGTTCAAAATAGTAATTGTATCCTCTACACTTGGTGGATCCACCATCACTTTTTGAAAACGACGATCCAATGCACCATCTTTTTCAATGTACATTCTGTATTCATCCAACGTAGAGGCACCGATACATTGTAATTCTCCTCTTGCCAATGCTGGCTTAAAAATATTACTTGCATCCAGGGAACCGCTGGCACCACCTGCGCCGACAATCGTATGCATTTCATCAATGAACAAAATCACATCTCTGTTCTTTTCCAGCTCATTCATGATGGCTTTCATTCTTTCTTCAAACTGGCCACGGTATTTTGTACCGGCAACCAATGCCGCCAGGTCAAGCGACACTACTCTTTTATCGAACAACACTCTTGACACTTTTCTTTGTACGATACGCAAGGCCAAACCTTCTACGATAGCTGTTTTACCAACACCCGGTTCGCCAATCAATATTGGATTATTCTTTTTTCTACGGGAAAGAATTTGAGATACTCTTTCAATCTCCGATTCACGGCCAACGATGGGGTCTAATGCTCCCAGCTCGGCCATCTTGGTTATATCACGGCCAAAATTATCCAGTACCGGAGTTTTGCTTTTGGCATTACCACTTTGTTTACTGCCTTTGGATTGAGAATACTTTTTCTCTTCATCAAAATCATCATCATTCTCATCCTGAAATTCTGCACGGGGATCGTTTGATTTTACGATGCCCAGTTCTTGTCTGAATAGATCGTAATCCACGTCAAATTGATTTAAGATTTGTGTAGCAATATTTTCTTTGTTCTTTAAAATAGAAAGCATCAGGTGTTCGGTTTCTACGGTTGCACTTTTTAAAGCCTTTGCTTCAAGCACAGTAACTCTTATCACTTTTTCTGCCTGTTTGGTAAGTGGCAGGCTATTTATATTAGCAATATTCTTACCTGTCTTGTCTTTTACCGCTAATTCGATTTCCTTTCGGAGTTCGTACAGGTCGATATTAAAGCTTTTGAGAATGCGGACAGCAGTATTATCGCCTTCGCGGATAAGGCCGAGCAACAAATGTTCGGTGCCGATAAAATCGTTACCAAGCCTTAATGCTTCCTCTCTGCTAAAGGAGATTATTTCTTTTACTTGTGCTGAAAAATTATTATCCATTTTAGATAATTAGTTGTGATACAATATTAACGAATAAATTTGGTTCCTGTTTTGCCGTACTTATAAACGGAATGTTGATAATTATAGTTGCTAATGGCTAGCCAATTTAGCAGCTTTCCGGCCAATCAGGATTTTATAACAATCTAACCTGCCTGTCGGCAGACAGGTTTTAAGAACTATGAATGTCAAATGCGATACCAAAGAGAAATTTCATGTCATCACGGTTGCAGAAGCATCGCTTTCTGCTACTATGACAGATAAAATGGAAGAATGCTTGCTCCCCTACCTGCAAAATGACGCCTCCCTTCCACACAACGGGATTAAAAATGTAGTACTGCTATTAAAAAACATTAACACAATTGACATGCCAGCAGCCGAAAAGCTGGTTCATATTCAACAAAAATTCTATGAGAATAATGCATCTTTTGTAATATGCGAACTACAAAAACCCGTTGAAGAATTTTTAGACAAAAATGAATTGCTGGAAATAATGAATGTGACTCCCACTGAAAGTGAAGCATGGGATATTGTACAAATGGAAGAAATTGAAAGAGAATTCTTCAATGAAGAAGAAAATTAATACACCTGTAATAATGCAGCAGAATTAGTTATATTTCTGTCTGTTAAAATGCTGACACACCAAAAAATACAACCGTTTCATGTTTGCTGTTACTATTCTTGGCAATAACTCTGCAGTACCTGCATTTAACCGTCACCCTACCAGCCAGGTAGTAACACTTGACGGAATGAATTACCTTGTTGATTGTGGTGAAGGAACCCAGATTCAATTGATCAATTACAAGATCCGCCGTAGCAAGATCTCTCATATTTTTATTTCCCATTTGCATGGTGATCATTATTTCGGATTGATCGGATTGTTGAATTCATTTGGTCTGTTGAGCCATCAACAGGAATTGCATGTATTTGGCCCATCACCTTTAAAAGAAATTATAGCGTTGCAATTAAAAGTGGCCGATACCAAATTGTGCTATGCACTGCATATTCATCATATTACCGAAGCTGCTACATTGATTGATAACGACAAATTGACGGTGAAATGTTTTCGTACTAATCACCGGATTGAGTGTTATGGTTTTTCATTTGAACAAAAAAAGCAACCCAGAAAATTAAACCTTGAAAAAGCAAAGGAATTTGAAATTCCTACAAATTTTTATGACCGGTTGAAAAACGGCGAAGATTATACAAATAAAGATGGCACAATACTTAAAAATGAATTGGTAACTGAAACTGCAGACCCCGGAAAAAAATATGTGTTTTGTGCCGATACAAAATATGATGAATCATTACTTCCGCATATCAACGGTGCAGACATGATTTATCATGAAACCACTTATCTTGATAATCTGCGGGAAAGAGCTGAGCTTCGTTTTCACTCCACAACAAAACAGGCAGCCACATTAGCATTAAAAGCAGGAGTAAAAAAATTACTGATCGGACACTTCAGCAGCAAGTATGATACGTTGGAAGAATTTGAAGCTGAAGCCAGAGAAGTTTTTCCGAATACTGAATTGGCATTGGAAGGTGTTTGTTTTGAAGTGTAAATGACATTAAAAATGTCAAGAATAATTAAACGCCGGACATCAACTTTTTAATTTTCTGCAAATGCCCTTCACTCACCGGCCAAACAGGCAACCGGAATGTATTTTTACAAAGTCCCATTTCACTTAGATAGGCTTTTACACCACTTGGGCTGCCTTCGGCAAACATAGAAACAATAATATCGGTGTATTTATAATGGAGCAGTTTTGCTTCGTCAAACTTTCCGGCAAGGCAAAGACGCACCATATTAGAATAATCTTCCGGATAGGCATTTGCTACAACAGAGATCAAACCTTCTGCTCCACAGGCAATCATCGGCAACGTAATCGGATCATCGCCACTGATGACCATAAAGTTTGCAGGTTTATTTTTAATAATATAATTGATCTGGTCAAAATTGCCGCAGGCTTCTTTAGTTGCAAAAATGTTTTTACACTCTTTAGCGATGCGAACAGTTGTTTCACCAGAAACATTTTGACCGGTACGGCTTGGCACATTATACATAATAATTGGCAACGGTGTTGCTGCATCCAATACTTTATAATGCTGAAAAATTCCTTCTTGATTGGGCTTATTGTATGCTGGACTTACTGAAAGAATTGCATCATATCCTGTCAGATCAAATTGCTTAAACCATGCTAATACTTCATTTGTATCACCACCACCAATGCCGGCAACCAATGGCACTCTTCCGGCAACAGTTTTTTGCACAAAGGAAAGAACTTCCTGTTTTTCTTGTCCATGAATAGTTGCACTTTCACCAGTGGTACCGAGTGCAACAAGGTATTCCACTTTTCCTTTTATCCAGAATTCGATAAGATTAGCGAAACTCTCCCAATCAATTTTACCCTGCCCGGCTTCGCCATTCAGGCGGGCATCTGCGTGAAATGGAGTTACAATTGCGATGCCTGTACCAGTGAATTTTTTCCGAAGTGACATTGATAATTGAATATTGATTATTGAATATTGATTATTGCCGACTAATGATATGCCGTACCCAATTTCTTTAATGAATACTAAAGAAAATAAAAGAATTTATCAACCTAAGTTCCCCCTGTCTGCCGACAGGCAGGCTTTAGGGGACAGGGGTTCTACACTTCTTCCCAGAACCCCATCTTACCAAACTTTTCTATTCTTTCGCTTACTCTTTGTTCAGGCGGTATTGGTTTCAGCTCTTTTAAAACTTTTATAAGATGAGCTTTTAAAATCCTGGCCGATTCGTCATAATCCCAATGTGCACCGCCAACAGGTTCGGGAATAATGCCATCTATTAATCCAAAGCCAAGCATTTTATCTGCAGTAAGTTTTAATTGTTCTGCGGCTATTTCTTTTTTATCCCAGGTACGCCATAATATAGATGAGCAACTTTCCGGCGAGATAACAGTGTACCATGTATTCTCCATCATATAAACTCTGTCGCCCACACCTATTCCTAATGCACCACCGCTGGCTCCTTCGCCAATGATCACACAAATCACAGGCACTTTCAGCCTGATCATTTCATATATGTTTCTGGCAATAGCTTCGCCTTGTCCTCTTTCTTCTGCTTCTAATCCGGGAAATGCGCCGGGTGTATCTATTAATGTAATAACGGGTTTATTAAATTTCTCCGCAAGCTTCATCAATCGCAAAGCTTTTCTATATCCTTCGGGATTAGCCATACCAAAATTCCGGTGTTGCCGCATTTTGGTATTGATGCCTTTTTGCTGCCCGATTATCATTACTGTTTGGCCTTCAAGACTGGCGAAGCCACCAATCATAGCTTTATCATCTTTTACATTTCTATCGCCAAACAACTCAACAAAATTTTCTGTCATTTTAACGATATACCTTGTGGTGTATGGCCTATCGGGATGACGACTTAACTGTACTCTTTGCCAACTGCTGAGATTTTCAGTGATCTCTTTTCTTTTTGTTAGGATGCCCTGCTCTAATTTCTGAATCGTATCACTCAGGTCGAGTTTGGTTTTTTCCTGCCGGTGTTTCATACTGGCAATCTCATCAATCAGGTCTTTAATTGGCCTTTCAAAATCAAGAAACTGTCTGTTAGCGTCGATGGGCATAAGCTTATATAATGAGCGGCTAAATTAAGGATTAAATGATAATGCTGATTTTTCTCCGGAAAGGTTGATTGTCAGTGGATAAATAATGTAAAAACATTTGGTTGAAAAAGATGGCAGGGTTATCTTTGCCGTCCTGAAAAATGGCTCGGGTTACGAGTCATTCAACGGAGTTGGATCGGTAGTTCTCCCGATATTAATCGGGATAGTTTTACTGCTAGCTTTAAAAAAGAATTTGGATCGGTAGTTCAGTTGGTTAGAATGCCGCCCTGTCACGGCGGAGGTCGCGGGTTCGAGTCCCGTCCGGTCCGCAAAAGATTAAAAAGGTTTGATTCATATCAAGTCCTTTTGAGTCAACAAAATAAAATCCAAAACTGCCCGTTGAATGAGTTCTCGGGCATTTTTATTTCTTGGAATGAAATTTGCCAGTTTCTAACCCGCCTGAGAAAAAGACAATTACCAACCCTCTGCTTGTATTTATTAATGGTTAGTGGCTGCACGGTGCAGGCATGGTTAAATTTTTAAAAGTAATGGTTAAGAAATTCCGTGGTTTTTATCTTTTCGTATCAACGCTGGTTATCACTCTATTGCATTTGCCTTTTGGATTTGCAAAATCAGCAACAGGTAATATCTTTTTCAATCCGTTTCCGGGTGATTCAGTTACAAATGCAACTGCAGAAACTCCCTTGATGGTTCCAGCTTTAAAGTCTGTATACGATAGTTTGCATTTGAATCTGAAAGGCTTGAGCCAACAGGCATTTGAATATGCAAAAGAAGGTTTTCAAAAATTGATTGCTGAAGGAAAATTAGTAAACGACTCCATTATTTCTATTGTCGATTTTAGTTTGCAAAGTGGTAAAAAAAGACTTTTCATCATTGACATGAAAAACTATAAAGTATTGTTCAATACATTAGTGGCTCATGGAAGAAATACCGGCAGAGAAACAGCTTCCTCATTTTCCAATCAAAACGAAACCTATAAAAGTAGTCCCGGCTTTTATATAACCGGCGGAACTTACCAGGGCAAAAATGGCTACTCTTTAAAATTGGAAGGATTGGAAAGAGGTATTAATGATAATGCATTGGAAAGAGGCATTGTTATGCATGGTGCAGAATATGTTTCCGATGCATTTGTAAATATGAAGGGATATATTGGCCGCAGCCATGGTTGTCCGGCTGTTCCGGTTG
>JBBSJN010000111.1:0-9561 GCA_038257235.1 Chitinophagales bacterium | reverse complement strand
TAAATGTAACTGCTGCGCTTGGAAACAGATCGGTATAATTTCTTTTAAATGTTGAATCAAAAGGAACTAATAAAGTACCTCGCTCCGCATAACCGGTGGAATTGCCTTTGATATTTGTGTTTTCTGCTCTTACACCCAATTGAATCATTATTCCTTTTTTCAATTGTTTATTATAGTTAATATACAGTGCATTGATATTTTCATTATACTCAAACCGGTTACTTTTTAAAGTGTCCAGCATTTTATTGCTGCCAAACACATTATATCTTTGAAAATTATTATCTGTATTGACTAATCCAATCTTACCACCAATCCCTAATCTTCCTCCTTTAAAATTTTGTTCATAATCTGTTTTTAAAGAAACCAGATCTATATCTGATGGGGCAATCATATTATATATCGCACGGCTAATTTCAGTATTCCCATTTGCCTTATAATAATAGTTTGGCTGAAACTGGTTTGAGCCTATTTTAAAAGATCCATAATCCGCATCTATATTTAAATCTTTACCACCTGCTACACTATACCTGTAATTCAGATTTGCATTGAAGTTTTTCATGCTTCTTTGGTTTTCATTACTAGCCTGTAATATCCTATCTAAGATACCGGTAGGTATATAAGTGAAATACATAGGTCCGGAAGTATTAACATCTATATCTGCAATATTTCCATTAATCATAGCACCAAGAGTACTTTTGTTATTTAGAAAATAATCTACTCCTGCTTTATAACTATGGCTTTTAACAAAAATATCAAGCCTATTACTTTGCTCGAACAAGGTATCAAACTGAGTTCTTGTTGAGTTAATCATCATCAGCGAACGGGAATCATTATAGTTATAAGTTCCAAACACATTGATGCTTTTATTCCGATGATTAAGATTGATGCCGCCATTATATTTCGGATAAACACCCTGCACATAACCAAGGTTAACAGAACCATTGGTGCCAAAAGATTTGTTCTTCTTTAGTTTGATATTAATGATACCTGCATTACCAGCTGCTTCATATTTTGCAGAAGGATTTGTAATGATTTCAATAGACTCTATTTGAGAAGACTGAGTACTTTTTAAAAAGTTTGCCAGATCTGCACCAGCTAGTGGTGATGGCTTTCCATCAATGTAAACCTGCACACCATTTTTACCTGCCAGGGTAATATTATCATCCTTATCCACCATTACTCCGGGGCTTTTACGAAGCAACTCCAGGGCATCATTACCCACAGCATTGATTGTCCCTTCCACATTTAAGATCATCTTATCTGCTCTCACTTCAATAATTGGTTTTTTTGAAGTAACAACCACACCAGCCAAATCGCCGGATGGTTTTGAAATTGTAATAGCAGGAACTGTAACTTTTGATCCGGCAAACTCAAATGCTTCAGAATAGGCCTGAACATAGCCTACATAAGAGGTATTTATTAAATATCTGCCCGGCTGAATGATACTAAACGAATAAACGCCGTTGTCGCCTGTGGCAACCAACTTCACTACTGATGAATCCTGGGCTTTTAATAACGAAACTGTGGCTTTTTCAAGTCCTTTTCCCTTCTCATCTTTCACTGTTCCGGTTATTTGCTGAGCTTGTATAGAAGCTGCTGTAAGCAATAAACCGGTCAAAACTGTAACTAACTTTCTCATTTTCAATTCACTTTTTGATTTGAAGTGCAAATATATCGCTGTGTCATACAATTGTAAAAGCATTAACCGACCAATGGCGCAAAACATACCCTGAACGGCATGAAAATTCCGGCAAACTGTAAAGTCTTCTTTTAAACTTTTGAACAACTCTTTAGCCTCATTTTGATTATCATGTATTTCCCTTAGGTTTGCAAGCAAATAATATCAAATATGAATTTTCCGGCCAATCTCCGCTATACAAAAGATCATGAATGGGTAAGCCTTGAAGGCGACATCGCTACAATTGGTATCACAGAATTTGCTCAAGGCGAACTGGGTGATATAGTATATGTAGAGGTAGATACAATTGGGAAAACGTTGGAAGCAGGTGATGTTTTTGGAACTGTGGAAGCCGTAAAAACAGTTTCTGATCTTTTTTTACCAGTTAGTGGTTCAGTTATCGAATTAAATGCTGCACTCTCGGATGCACCAGAATTGGTGAATACAGATCCCTATGGCGAAGGATGGATGGTTAAGATGAAAGTGAACAACACGGCGGATGTAGACGCTTTGCTGGATGCAGCCGGATATGAGGCCGTTGTAGCTTAGAATCTAAAATTTATTACTCCACGTATATGAACAAGGATCCAATCATTGCGTTAATCATTGTATCTTAACCAACTATTTTGAATCTCAAAACCACATACAGCGAACAAGAGCTGGTGGCTTTATTGCAGGAACGCAACGAAAAAGCCTTCGGTTATTTGTATGATAACTACTCCGGAGCCATTTTTGGCATCATTAATTCCATTGTTACAGATAAGGATATTGCCAATGATGTGCTGCAGAATGTCTTCATAAACATATGGAGAAAGATAGATTCATATGATGCATCGAAAGGAAGGTTATTTACCTGGATGCTGAACATTGCAAGGAATGCTTCGATAGATGAAATAAGATCAAAAGGATTCCGGCAGTCGCAGAAAAACCAGTCGTTAAATGATAACGTAGATGTTGCCGGAGCTTCTACAGAGGCAGTTATAGAAGATGTTGGATTGAAAAAGGTATTGACAAATTTGAAAAGTGAATGGAGAGTGTTGGTAGATATGTCATACTTTCAGGGATTTACTCATGAAGAGATTTCGAAAATACTGGACATACCTTTGGGTACAGTAAAAACAAGAATAAGAAGTGCTTTGTCGCAATTAAGAACAATGATACAACCATAAAGTGAACGTACAGGAATTCATATCAAGCGGAATTGTCGAGAGTTATGTTCTCGGACTTACTTCTGAAGAAGAAAGAAGAGAGTTTGAAAGCATGTGCAATCAATACCCCGAAGTTTTTGCAGCAAGAAATGCTTTTGAAATAGGCTTGGAAAACCAAGCTATGCAAAATGCTATTGCTCCAGCAGCAGATGTAAAGAATAAGATTTTCAACACAATCTTCCCCTCCCGTGGAGGGGTTGGAGGTGGGTCTTCTTCTGCAAAAGTTGTTTCAATTGGTGAAGCGCCGGTTAAAAAAATCAATTGGTTTAAATATGCTGCCGCTGCCAGTGTAATTTTATTGGCAGGAAGTCTTTATTTTAATTTTTCTTTATCGGAAGAAAACAAAAAGCTAAGTGGCGATTACGACAACACGGTAGCTGAGCTTAATTCTATAAAAAAAGATGTACAGGTAATTACAGATAAGTCAGAAATTAAAATGGCTTCCTTAAAAGGAACTCCTGTTTCGCCTCAATCTTATACTACAGTATATTGGGATTCCACTTCCCATGATGTTTATTTGCTGATCAATAATCTTCCTAAGCCGCCTTCAGATAAACAATATCAACTTTGGGCATTTTTAGATGGCAAACCTATTGATATCGGTTTTATAAGCAACGACTATTTCATTAAACAGAATTCGTTGTTAGTTAAGGCAAAGAGTGTACAAAAAGTACAGGCTTTCGCAATATCATTGGAAAAAATAGGCCGTGAAGACACTTCGGTTCCTGCGGGGGAAGTATATGTCTATGGCGGGTTATAATCGTTTCCTTTCTTATTTTACAATCTGTAATTTATTTTTTGCCGTAACTATAAAGGCAAAATACTCCTATAGTAGTTTTGATTCTATAGTTGGTTAATTAATGGGGCCTCTTTTTAGAGGCTCCTTTTTTATTAATTGACTTACTACCTTTAATATTGCTAAAAGATTTTCTTGAGAAAAAATATACTCCCTTTACTTTTGGCAATCACCTGGTTAATAATTTCAACTGTATTGCTTACACTACCAGGTTCCGCATTCCCAAAAGAAGACTGGCTAAGCAAAATATGGTTTGACAAATGGGTGCATATTGGCCTGTTTGCAATAATGGTCTTTTTGTACTGTTGGGCGTTGATGAAGCTGGGAAAGCATGACCTGAAAAAAAAATTTCTGATTGCAACTTTACTTTCGCTGGCTTATGGAATAGGAATGGAATTCGTTCAAAAACATTTTATACCAAACCGGTCATTTGACTTTGGGGATATTATTGCCGATGCCGTAGGTTGTATAATAGGTTTTTTATATAGCCGGAGAAGGTATATAAAAAAATAGACCCCTGTAGAAACAGGGGTCGCAACCAAAACTAACTGCTTATGAGAAAATTAACTGTCTTTATAATAAGTTTAAATAAATCGTTGTTGTTATTAAGTATAACGCAAAGTTACCCTTGATAGTATGATGTTTGTTGTTAATGAAAGTCTAAAAAGAACTTATTTAGTAAATCCACTTAACATCTGTTAGTAAATTTTCCTGCATTGTTTTATAACTGTATGTTAATTAACAATACTGAATTACAAATTTTCAATATTAAGTATAATTAGTATTGATAATTTATTACTACCATCAAATAAAGAACTTATAACTTTTGAAGCATTGTTGAATATATACTTTCGAATTTCGTGCCAAAAAAACAAATAATCATTAGTGATAATAAAAAATATACATAAGAGACATTAAATCAATACTGTTTATTTCATAAATCCTTTAATCATATCCATTATTCCACTGCCGGAACTTGCTTGTTGCCCTTGATTTTTTTGTGCTCCTTGAGTTACCTTACTTATTATATCGCTTATATCAAATCCGTTGTCGTCATTATCAGCATTTCCACCACCAGTAAATTGGTTAAGAAGACCCTGAAAATCAAACCCATTTGATTGTGTTTCTTTCGTCGCTACATTTCCTCCAGTAAGTGACCCTATCAGATCATTGAAGTCAAAAGCGTCATTCTCTGGGGCATTACTTTTAGTATTAGTAATAAGGCGGTTTAGTACATTGGGAATTAGATTATTTGAAACATTGCTGGCAGAAGAAGGAGCCATTTTATATTTACTTACCAATTTATTGGTGAAGTAGCCAATCATCATACTTACAATTGGATTTTTTAATAAGCCTCCAATTCCGCCTCCGGAATTACTTTTTGCAGCATTGCCTCCCCCTTTGAAGAGATCAAGAATGCTTCCGAAACCACCACCCGCCATCATATTTTGAAAGCCGCTGCCAATAGTTTTTGTTGCATCAGCAATTACCTCTTCATTCTGTTCATTAGGAATTTCTGGATTTTCAATTACACTGTCTTTTCCAAATTGCTTAACCAGATTAAATAGTTGATCTAACATAAAAAATTGTTTTAAAATAAACCTTTGAAAAGATTTGAAGATGAAAAATAAAAATGTGTTTAAAGTTAGTTTTTCAATTTTAATTGGGGTTTTTTGTCAAAAGACAACCTATACAGTTCAAATTCTATCGATCCTGTTTTGTTAGTTTTTCTGCATTTTCTGCAAATTGCAAAGCATCGATCAATTCATTTATTTCTCCGTTAAGAACGGCATCGAGATTATATAAGGTTAATCCAATCCGATGGTCGGTAACACGGCCTTGTGGAAAATTATAGGTTCTTATTTTAGCACTTCTGTCGCCAGTACTTACAAGGCTTTTTCTATGACGGGAAATTTCTTCCTCATGTTTTCTCACTTTTTCCTCAAACAATTTGGTACGAAGCATTCCCATGGCCTTTTCCCGGTTACCAAGCTGAGATCTCTCTGTCTGGCAAACCACTACAACACCTGTTGGAATATGCGTCAACAGAACTTTTGATTCCACTTTGTTTACATTCTGACCACCAGCTCCACCACTTCGGGCTGTTTCCATTTTTACATCAGCAGGATTCAGATAAAAATCCACTTCCTCCGCTTCTGGCATTACTGCAACAGTGGCCGCAGATGTATGTACTCTTCCTGAAGTTTCAGTATTGGGAACTCTCTGCACACGGTGTACACCACTTTCAAATTTCAATGTGCCATACACATCATCACCAGTTACTTCTAACTGTACTTCTTTGTAACCGCCAACGGTTCCTTCATTTTCGCTAAGTATCGCAGTTTTCCAACCACGGCGTTCACAATACCTGGTGTACATTCTTAAAAGATCGCCGGCAAAAAGACTTGCTTCGTCACCGCCAGTTCCGGCTCTTATTTCAAGAATTGCATTTTTCTCGTCCTGCGGATCTTTCGGAATTAATAATTGGCGGATGTATGCCTCTTTCTCTGTTTTCTTTTCTTCCAGAGCAGGAGCTTCCATTTTAGCGAGTTCTCTCATCTCTTCATCATCACCTTCCAATGCTTCTGAATAAAAGACTATATCGTCCAGAATCGTTTTATAATCGTTATATGCAATAACCACTTTTTCCAACCCACGGTATTCCTTACTGGTATCAGCATATTTTTTATTATTGCCAACAATTTCCGGGTTGGTCAACGCTACGCCTAACTGCTCAAATCTTGCTTTTATCGCTTCTAACCTATCTAACATAATCGAGGAAATTCCAAATAAAAAATTACAAATTCCATTTAGGCGGCAAATTTAATGATTTGGTCCCGCTATTGGCGAGATGAAATTTGTAATTTGCCCACATGACTTATTTAAAATTCAAAGCGGATAAAATATTTGATGGAACTCGTTTTTTAGAAGATGACAAGGTTCTTGTCACTGATGAATCGGGAACAATTCAGGAAATTCTATCTGTAAAAGAGGCTGGAGATGATATTCAGCAGCTAAGTGGTATTCTCACTCCCGGTTTTGTTAATTGTCATTGTCATTTAGAACTTAGTCATCTTAAAAATGTAATTCCCCCACATACCGGATTAATTGACTTTCTCTGTTCCGTTGTAACCAAAAGAGAAGCCCCCTCCAAACCTCCCCACAAAGGGGAGGCTTACGAAGACCCTGTAAAGAAAAAATTTGATGCAATTATATCAGCAGAAAAAGAAATGTATGAGAATGGCACCGTAGCTGTTGGTGATATTGGAAATACAGCAGATTCATTAGAAGTTAAAAAGCATAGTAAGATTTATTGGCAAAACTTTGTTGAAGTGCTAAGTTTTACAGATGAAAAAGCAGAAGAGAATTTCAAACATTATAAAGAAGTGGCTGAAATACTGGAAAGAGGACTGCAAACATCCAACCACCAAACTTCCAACCTCCAACATCGAACAGCGATGGTTCCTCATGCACCTTACACCATCAGTCCCAAAACGTTTTTCCTGATTAATGAAGCCACTCAACATAAAATAATTTCTATCCACAACCAGGAGCATCCGGCTGAAGATGAATTATATAAAACAGGAGGTGGCGATTACTTGCGTTTCTTTAAAATTTTCGGAATAGACAAATCACCTTTTCCCGTAACAGGTAAAAGTAGTATCAAGTCCATATTACCATACTTTAATAATGGTCAAACGATTTTCCTGATACACAATACTTTTATGCCCGAAGAAGATATTACCTGGGCAAATGAATATGCAGCAGCCAATGGATTAAAACTGGTGTATTGCATTTGTATTAACGCCAACCTATATATCGAAAACAAAGTTCCGCCGATCTATCTTTTTATGAAGCACAATTGCCATATCGTTTTAGGAACAGACAGCTATAGCAGCAACTCGCAATTGAGTATTGCTAAAGAAATAGAATCCGTGCAAAAATATTTTCCGCATATCCCGATTGAAACAATTTTACAATGGGCGACGAGTAATGGAGCAAAGGCTTTAGGAGTTGACTCGCAGTTTGGCGATTTTCAAAATGGAAAGAAACCAGGAATTGTTTTACTTCAAAAAGATTTTTCTGCTTCAAAGAGATTATCCTAATATCTCCCTCAGTACCGGCAAACTTTTCATCGTTCCAAAATCATTTATATGTAACCGATAATATGTTTCGTATGACAATAATAGATTTCTGCGAAAAGCATGATTGAGTTTTATATCTTCCAATTCTTTCGTTTGCAGCACTTTTAAAAAATGAGAAGTGATGGCTGCTTGCTTCTCTTCCAGAAAATGTGGATGGTGCGGCTGTTCATTTACAAAACTTCCTTCCTGCAAATCGAGATATTGATTTGTTGAATTATAATTATCATCAATCCTGAATCCAAAAAAATGAGTGAGGTGCAATGCAAAAAATAAAGGAATATTTGCCATTACTGCTTTGTTACTTTCATCCAGTTTCAAAAAAACATCTTCTGTAAAGTGAAAAAGGTCATTGTTTTCTTCTGGTTGTTTCAGGCATTTTGTAAGTAATTCGATCATGAATAATGCCACAGCATTCTTTGGCACATCCGATAAAATATGCTGATAAATATGTGCCCATTTGAATTCTTTAATACGGTTCAGATGTTTTAACTCGTTGTGATAAACTACCATATCCAGTATTGCGGCTGGTTGAAAGTAGCTGGCTTTACCTGAGCTTTTCTTTGTGGAAGTTCTAACGCCATTCACCAAATACGATTGCACACCAAATAACTCGGTAAATATGGTAATAATAACACTTGTTTCGCCATACTTTACAGTTCTCAGTACAATTCCCTTTGTTTTATGTAGCTTATCTGGCATTAATATAAAAGCACAAAGTAATTGATTTGCATTCTCCGTCTCTCTAACTAATCATTTAATTTATTTATGAGCTGTAAAGCTTGAATTTTGCCTTTCTTTGCTGATATAACACACTTTTATTCCTCTTATGTGGCAACGTATCGGGCAATTTATTCTGAAATATCGCATTCCGTTATTAGTTCTTCTTATCGGTTCCACTGTTTTTATGGGCATTCATGCCAGCAGGGTGCAGTTGAGTTATGATTTTGCGAGAGCTATACCAATTGATAACCCAAAATATAAAGCATACCAGGATTTCCGGAATAAATTCGGCGAAGATGGCAACCTGCTTGTAATCGGCATACAAACCGACAAACTATTTGAAGAAAATATTTTTAATGCTTATGCAGAACTTCAGCGTAGTTTAAAAAAAGTTAACGGTGTTGATGATATCATCAGTGTGCCTTCAGCAGTAAATCTTGTAAAAATTCCGGAAACAGAAAGATTAAAAGCAGATACTATTTTCCCAGACAGAAAATTAACGCAAACCGAACTTGATTCTGCTTCTGCACTTTTTCTTAATCTTCCATTTTATAAAGATTTATTATACAATCCGGCTACAAATGCATGGCTGATGGGTGTCCGAATCAATAAAGACGTCATGGCTTCTAAAGACAGGCTTGGTATTGTGCATACAATTTCAGACCTGGTTGATCAGTTTGGTACAACAAACAATCTTACGGTTTACAAAAGTGGCTTACCGCATATTCGTACAGAGTTAACAGTAAGGGTTACGAAAGAAATGCGGTTCTTTATATTAGCATCGCTTTTATTTTCAGCTATTATTCTGTTGGCCTTTTTCCGATCCATCAGTGCCATGTTATTGTCACTAACTGTTGTTGCAATAGGAGTAATCTGGAGCTTTGCTACTATAGAGATGCTGGGCTACAAAATCAGCGTACTGAACGCATTAATTCCTCCATTGATTGTAGTAATTGGAATTCCCAATTGCATTTATTTCCTGAATAAATTCCACACCTCTTACAATGAAACCGG
>JBBSJN010000110.1:0-9575 GCA_038257235.1 Chitinophagales bacterium | reverse complement strand
TTTACACAGCCTGGGAAATGGCGAACCGTAATGATATGTTGAAAAGAGATATTCTGCTGGAAATACCAAAGAGATAGTTACATATAAAATGTTTGTTATGTATAACCCTCCGCAAACGGAGGGTTATATTTTTTAAGGCCTGAGACATCCAGATTTCATTCTTCTTCGTTAATAGTATAGAAAAGCATTGATTATTAATTGACCTATGAAATTATTATCCGAGCCTTTCAGCATAAATACAAATCCCGTCTCACCAATGGTAAGGCGGGATTCTTTTATTAGTAAATAGCATTTACCAACCCAGCACCCATGCAAAAATTAATGGAGCTACAATGGTAGCATCACTTTCTACAATGAACTTTGGTGTTTTAATATCTAATTTACCCCAGGTTATTTTTTCATTCGGCACAGCACCGGAATAAGAACCGTAAGAGGTAGTTGAATCGCTTATCTGGCAGAAATAACTCCAGAAAGGAACATCATGCCATTCCAGATCCTGGTACATCATTGGCACTACACAAATTGGAAAATCACCTGCAATGCCACCACCGATCTGAAAAAATCCAACCCCTTTATCTGAAGAATTATTACGATACCAATCCGTCAGCCACACCATATACTCAATACCATTTTTCACTGTGCTTGCTTTTAATTCTCCCTTCACCACATAGCTGGCGAAAATATTTCCGGTAGTGCTGTCTTCCCAACCGGGCACTACGATCGGAATATTTTTTTCTGCTGCTGCCACCACCCAACTATCTTTTGGATCTATTTCATAATACTGCTTAAGCTCACCGCTTAAAATAGTTTTATATAAAAACTCATGCGGGAAAAAACGTTCGTCGTTTGCTTCTGCTTCTTTCCATTGCTTAACAAGATGTTTTTGCAGGCGGCGAAAAGCTTCTTCCTCAGGAATACAAGTATCCGTTACACGATTAAAATGATTTTCCAGCAAATCCCATTCTTCCTGTGGTGTAAGATCACGGTAGTTTGGAATTCTTTTGTAATGCGAATGTGCAACAAGGTTCATCACATCTTCTTCCAGGTTGGCACCGGTGCAGCTGATAATGTCTACTTTTCCCTGACGAATCATTTCTGCCAGCGATATTCCTAACTCACCGGTGCTCATGGCGCCAGCCAGTGTTACCATCATTTTGCCTCCATCGGTTAAGTGAGCTTCGTAGCCTTTAGCTGCGTCCATTAAAGCTGCTGCATTAAAGTGACGGTAATGATGTTCAATAAACTTAGAAACGGGACCTTTATTCATCTTGAAATATTTAGTGTGCCTTCAGACCCCGGATCTTCGGGGGACAATGCGGTTTGCCTGTTATAATTAATTGCTGACTTATTGAGTACATAACACCGAAAACAGACAGTGCTGCAAAAATACAGTTTTACAGAAATAAAAATTCCGCCCTGTGATTAAATCAGGACGGAATTTTCAAAAAGAAATAGTAGAATTTATTTTTTTATTCTTTCAATATCAGTAATATTTCCACTGGTATCAAGTCTCAATCTGTATTTCTTATGCTTTACTTCCATCGTAATTCTGTAAACGGTGCCCAATGAGTTATTAATTTCATTTACATCCCAGATTTCTGCATTTGTAAAACGCTTATCTACTGATGTCATCACCGTCAACGGAAGCTGATTATAAAAAAGAGTACGAATGCTGCCTTCCAATCCTCCATCCTGTCTGAAATAGGCTTGAATACGATGATCACCTAAAATAAATGTGGCTTTCAAAAGTCCGGCCTCTTCTTTCCATTCAAGTAATTCCGCACCCATAAATTCCTTCTTAAAAGATTCTTTTACTGCCTGGCTGATTTCCAGCTCTGCGGATGCCCATACACTACTGCCCAAGACAAGCATAAATGATGCTGCTAAAAATAATTTCTTTATACTACTTAGAGTAATGACTGCTGTTGATTGTTTCATGGCTTAAAGTTTACTGCCTGCCCGACGATTGCCGTTCAGGCGGGATTAACGATTGTTGATTAATACAATTCAAATGTAAGAACAGTAATCAGGCAAGTCAATTGATTTGTGATTTATGGTGGCCGATGTTAAACAACTTAACATTAAATATTTTTTCATTAACCATTGAGGTATGAAAACAAAAAACCCCGTCTCCAATAAAGGAGTACGGGGCTTTGTTTTACCACACACCAAAACTTAGTTCTACGATTTCCTTATTTTATTATGAACACTCCATTTGCCTCCGCCACTTGATTTTAATACAAGTTGCGTATCTGCATTTTCAAGAGTGATGTAGTAAGATGTTCCGTTATTTTTAGATACTTCAATCAAATCGTTTACCCAATAGCTACTATAATTTTTCTTCAGGCTTGTCTGCAGATATATTGGAAGATTTCCTTGCGTTATATGCCTGGTAATGCCAAACAATTCTCCGTTCTCATTAAAATAAGCGAACACATATTTTTCATTGTAATTAAATGTCGCCATATAATAATTGGCACCAACAGTCCATTGTACATCAGTGGCTGTTGAAAACTCTGTTTTAAATGCGTTTAAAATTTTCTGGTTAATGTTTTCTTCCCCGGCAAAAGCATTAACAGTGCTTATTGTAATTGCCAGCATAATAATTATCTTTTTCATCTTTTTTGTTTTTATCTGTTTGTTTTTTCGTGTGACGGATCAAAAGTAGATTAGGTTACACTTGCACACAAGTCAATTGTGATTAATGGCGGTGCATGTTAATAGCAGTTAACAGATGTTAGCTATTGATAACCGTTTGGCATTTTTATTTGCCGGTTATCCAGCCAACTATGCTCCTATTCTGCTTTATAAAAAAT
Organism: Chitinophagales bacterium; assembly: GCA_038257235.1. Taxonomy (GTDB): domain Bacteria; phylum Bacteroidota; class Bacteroidia; order Chitinophagales; family Chitinophagaceae; genus JJ008. The sequence goes on along the minus strand of JBBSJN010000110.1, from coordinate 6,759 downwards.
ATTTTGTCATATAAAATAATATTTAGACATTTGTCTAATTATATAATTATATAGTTTCAAATGAACATTGTTTTTAAAGCATTAAATGATTCTACCCGTCGTGAAATACTGGAAATGTTGCAGGAAAGAGATATGACGGCGGGTGAAATTGCTGATCAGTTCAATATTTCTTTTCCAAGCATTTCTCATCATCTTGACCTGCTTAAACAGGCGAAGCTGGTGATTGGGGAGAAAGAAGGTCAGTTTGTTTATTATTCATTGAACACCACTGTGGTGGATGATATATTAAAATGGTTTTTGCAATTCAAACAAAAAAAGAAATAAATAATGAATAAAATATTGAACAGGATAGTATGGCCTGTTATACTGATACCATCTGTTTATTTAGCCATCAGCTGGAATAAGTTGCAAGAAAGAATTCCTTTACACTTCGATTTAAAAGGAAATCCTGACCGGTATGGCAACAAAAAAGAATTGCTTATTGCTGTCATTATCTTAACGGTGGTAAGCGGTCTTATTTATTTATTATTAAAGAATATTTACCGCATTGATCCAAAAAGATATGCGGCTGAAAATAAAGACAGGCTGCTCCGCTTAGGTTTTGCTGTAGCAGTATGTATGGCAGCTCTTGTCTGCATGATAATTTACAGTGGAGTACATGGTGCATCAGGTTTTAATGCCAGCTTAATTCTTGGAGGCGTTGGCTTGCTGTTTGCCATTATCGGTAACTATTTGCCCAACCTGAAACCAAATTATTTTGCAGGAATCCGTCTGCCATGGACATTGGAAAATCCAGATAACTGGAAAAAAACCCATGCATTGGCTGGTAAGTTGTGGTTTGGTGGTGGATTAGTATTGGCAGTTATCTGTCTGCTAATACCGGCAAATATTGCATTTGTTGTATTTTTTTCTGTCACTGCCATCATTACTATTATTCCTTGTGTATATTCTTATCGTTTGTTTAAAGAACAAAAGAAAATTAATTCTGAAAAATAAAGCTTTATGAAAGCGAAACATTTAATTACAGTCGCCATTCTATTTCTTCTATCAACTACCGGCTTTAGCCAGTTGGCCAACTTCTCCGGGAGCTGGTATGGAACGCTGAATGTTGGAATAGATCTCCGGATTGTATTTCACATTGCACAAAACGAAAATGGCAATTTAACAGCAACTGCCGACAGCCCGGACCAGTCAGCTTTTGGATTAAAATGTGACACAACATATTTCAACAACGATGCTATTGTAATCGAGATGAAAAATATGGGAGCTTCTTTTACCGGAAAACGTATTAATGATTCTGTTATTACCGGAAAATTTATACAAAGAACAGAGATACCTCTTACACTCATAAATAAAAAAGACCCGACATCTTTAATAAGAAAAAGGCCACAAACTCCGCAGCCTCCATTTGCTTATAAAAATGAAGACATAAACTATACTAATAAAGATGGCAGCATAAGTTTTGGTGCCACCGTCACTATTCCTGAAGGGAAGGGGCCGTTTCCGGCCGTTTTGCTGGTTTCAGGTTCCGGACCACAAAACAGGAATGGAGAAGCATTGGGTCATCAGTTCTTTGCTGTACTTGCCGATCATCTTACCAAAAAAGGAATTGTCGTTTTACGTTATGATGAAAGAGGGATTGGAAAAACCACCGGCATCTTTCGTGAAGCAACCACCGCCGATTTTGCAGAAGATGCAAGTGCCGGAGTGGATTATCTTTTATCAAGAACCGAGGTTGATAAAAATAAAATAGGTATGATTGGCCATAGTGAAGGAGGAATAGTTGTGCCAATGGTAGCAACAACAAGAAAAGACATTGACTTTCTTGTATTGCTTGCAGCTCCAGGCATAAGAATATTAGATATGATGGCCGAACAAAATGAAGCTATCGTTATGAAAAATGGTGTAAGTCCAGAATCTGCAAAGGAGTTTGGATTGCTTTACCGAAGAGTCATTACTTCTATTATAGAAGCTCCTGATAGTATTATTGCTTTACAAAATACTGCGATACAAATTGAAAACTGGTCTGTCCAAAAAAGCCAACAGTTACTTACTGAACTGAATCTTGCTTCTGCCAAAAGCCGGTTTGATTACGTATCTGCTTTAACAAATCAGGTACGAACAAAATGGTTTAAATATTTTCTGTCCATAAGCCCAGCTATGTATCTGCAACAACTGAAATGTAAAGTCTTGGCTTTAAACGGTGACAAAGACATACAGGTTATATCCACTTCTAACCTTGCAGGCTTAAGTAGAGCATTGGAAAATAGTAAATCAAAAAAATATGAAGTAAAAGAGATTCCCGGCCTCAATCATTTATTTCAGCATTGCACAAGTTGCACCACCAATGAATACAGTGAAATTGAAGAAACATTTTCACCCGATGCATTGCTGCTGATCAGTAACTGGCTTACTAAGAATATAAAATAATTATCAGTTACTTTTGCACTCAGTTCAACTTATAAATTATTTTATTATCAATTACCTGGCCCATGCATATCTTTCATTTAACCATCCGGAAATACTGGTTGGCAACATGATAAGTGATTATGTAAAGGGTGTGAAGAAATTTGACTATCCGCCTGACATCCTGAAAGGCATTATGCTACACAGAGAAATTGATACATTTACCGATTTCCATGAAGCCACTAAGGAAGCAAAGAAAATATTCAGACCGAAATACCGTTTATATAGCGGCGCTTTTGTAGATGTTGTGTATGATCACTTTCTGGCTACTGATGAATCTTATTTTACGGAAGAATCATTATTTGCATTTTCACAAGATGTATATAAACAAATAGATATGCATCTTAATTGGCTCGTAGATAAATTCGCCATCATGTATCCTTACATGAAAGAACAGAACTGGCTTTATAATTACCGTACCCGTTGGGGAATTGAAAAAAGCATGGGAGGGGTTGCCCGTCGGGCGGTTTATCTAAATGATGCCAGGCCAGCTTTTGAATTATTTGAGCAGCATTACCAACTTTTACAGGACTGTTCCCGTCATTTTCTGGCAGCGGTAATACCATTTGCAGCAAACAGATTTAAAGAACTGCAAAACCCAGATGCCTGATGGGATAAATGGTAACTTACGGACAAACATTTCGTTTTACATTTGTAAACAGCTATTGAATATGAAAAAAATTATTATTTTACTTTCTGTTTTCCAATTGATCTTCTTTTCACTGTTGGCACAAACCAGCAATATCCCTCCAGTTGATAAATCACCGATGGATATGGCTTATTATCCGGTAAACTATCCTGTTCTAAAAATTCAGGATAAGCTGACCGAATCGTTAGCAGCAAGAATAATCTACAGCCGTCCGCAGAAAGCCGGAAGAACAATTTTTGGTTCTCTTGTAAAATACGGTGAAGTGTGGAGGTTGGGTGCTAATGAGGCTACTGAAATTGAGTTTTTTAAAAGTGTAAGAGTTGGCGGAAAAAAAATCAATAAAGGCAGGTACACTTTATATGGAATCGTCAATGAAAATACATGGACAATTATTATTAATAATGAAAAAGATACCTGGGGTTCTTTTAAATACGATAAGACAAAAGATGTAGTGAGAACTGAAATACCCGTTGAAAAATTAGATATGTCCATTGAATCGTTGTCGATGGTTTTTGAAAAAGCCACTGGAGGCTATAACCTTATTATTGCCTGGGATAATGTGAAAGTAGTATTGCCGATTACTTTTTAATAATTTTTTATATGAAGACCGTTTTACTGGTTTTATTTGCTTCTATCCTATTTGTTTCCTGTAATACTGGAAATGACAATTCAACTATAGCTGATAAAGATAAAGGTGATAGTATAAATATTAAGCCCGACAATTCTATCAACCCGTTTGATCCTACAGATGTTTCGCCTATGGACATGAGTTATTATCCGGTTGATTACCCACAAACGAAAATGTCAAAAGCTACAGCCGAACTTCCCAAAGCAAGAGTGATTTACAGCCGCCCTCATTTAGGCGGGAGAAGGCTCTTTCAAAATTTATTAACCCTTAATGAACCCTGGCGGCTTGGTGCTAATGAAGCAACAGAAATCGATTTTTATAAAGACGTTACTATCCAGAATAAAAAAATAAAAGCAGGCCGGTATGTTCTTTACTGCATACCCGAAAAAGATAACTGGACAATTGTTTTAAATAACAATATAGATAGTTGGGGTTTACATCCCGATGCATCGCAGGATATTGCCCGTTTTCAGATTCCTGTTACCACTACCACCTCTTCGCTTGAATACTTTACTATGTATTTCAAGGAAAAGAATGCCGGTACAGAATTAATAATGGCTTGGGATTACCTGGAAGCCAGACTACCAATTTCATTCTAACCAATAGCTTCGCCGCATTTTTTGGGATATCGGATTTATAAGTTCGATATTTACAACATGTGTGGAATTGCAGGCATACTAAATTTCCGAATCAATAATAGAGCGGATAATAATGCATTACTAAAGCAGCGGCTGCAGCTCATGAATAATGCTTTGCAACATAGAGGTCCGGATGGCGAAGGCATATGGACAAATGAAGATGGATCTGTTGCTCTTGGGCATCGTCGTCTTTCCATTATTGATTTAAGCAATGCCGGTAATCAGCCCATGCACTTTTCCATTTACGGAGATGAGGGTTCGCCCCGCTATACAATAGTACACAATGGCGAAATATATAATTACATAGAATTAAAAGAAGAACTTTCAAAACATGGTTACACTTTTCGGTCACAAACGGATACAGAAGTAATTATTGCGGCATATGATTACTGGAAAGATTTGTGTATAGATTATTTTGATGGCATGTTTGCTTTTGCCATATGGGATTCGAAAGAAAAAGAATTATTTGCTGCAAGAGATCGTTTTGGAGAAAAACCATTTTTCTATTTTTTTGATAAAAAAGAATTCCTCTTTGCATCTGAGATGAAAGCATTGTGGGCCGCTGGTATTGAACGTATCCCAAATCAAAAAATGCTTTTTAATTTCATCACAATAGGATACACCGATAATCCCAATCAGCCGGATGAAACTTTTTTTGAAAACATTCACAAACTACCTCCAGCCACTTGTTTAAAATATTCATTGCAAAAAAATGAATTATTACTTGAAAAATATTGGGATATTGATCCGGAAAAACAGGATAAAAATATTTCGGAAAAGGATGTGCTGGAAAAATTCAACCATCTTCTTACTATTTCTGTAAAAAGAAGATTACGAAGCGATGTTGCCATCGGTACCTCCCTCAGTGGTGGTTTAGATAGCTCATCAATCATTGCAAAAGCAAGTGCCTTTACAAATACTCCGCTTACAGCATTCACTGCTGTATTTCCGGATTTTGAGAAAGATGAATCAGCCTATGCAAAACAGGTGGCAGAACAATTTCAGTTACAACATTTCACTGCCAACATTTCAGGTGACGAGTTAGCAGATGATTGGGGAAAATTATGTTATCACCAGGAAGCCCCATTTGGTTCTGCCAGCATTTATGCACAGTACAAAGTATATGAATTGGCAAAACAACAAGGCATTAAAGTATTGTTAGACGGACAAGGAGCTGATGAAACTTTGGCTGGTTATCACAAATACTATAAATGGTACTGGCAGGAACTTTTTCGAAACAGAAAATTAAGAAAGAGCAAAGAAATAAAAGCGGCAAAAGAAATAGGCGTTAAAGAAAATTTTGATTTCAAAAACATCATTGCTTCTTACTTTCCTGATTTTGCTACAATTGTTTTAGAAAACAGGTACCTACTAAATGCTATTAAACATGAAGACCTCACTAAAGAATTTGTACAAAAGCAAAGCAAAGAAGCCTATTATGCACTTCCGGAAAGGTTTACATTGAATAATGCCTTGCACTTTAACACCTGTACTCATGGCCTCGAAGAATTATTGAAATATGCCGACAGAAATGCAATGGCACATGGCCGGGAAGTAAGGCTTCCATTTCTTTCGCATGAATTAGTTGAATTCATATTCAGTTTACCTGCACATTTTAAAATACGAAATGGATGGACCAAGTGGATATTAAGAGAAACAATGGAGAAAAGCTTGCCTGCCGAAATAACATGGAGGAAGGATAAAGTTGGGTTTGAGCCTCCCCAAAAAAAATGGATGGAGAATAAAAAATTACAGGAATATATTATTGATGCAAAGAAAAGTCTTGTAGAAAAGAAAATTTTAAAGCCCGATGTTTTACAGAAAAAAATTACCCCTCATAATGCTAATGCTGCCAATGAATATGACTGGCGGTATCTTGCTGCGGCAAGTTTATTTAAGTCATCATAAAAAAGCCCGGGCACATAGCCATATTATGCACCCGGACTTAATAAAAATTACACCTTCTTAATTCACACCCTGCTGTTTATTATATTTATCATACACTTGCAATGATCCGTTGGGAGATGCTTTTACCATATACCATTTCTTTTGATCATAAAGAGAAATATGATATTCCAATCCTTCCTCACTAGTAACCTCAGTAACCAGGTGGATTTTTTTGTCACTGAATTTTTTGTTCAGCTTCGATAATAAAAAAGCTGGCAAATCCTTTTGATCATACTAACGGGTAGTTCTTAGTATGGCTCCTTCCGTGTCATACTGTACTCTTGTGTCAATACCATTTCTAAAAAATCTGGCAAGATGGGTATCCCCATTGTCATACCATTTAACATCTTTGGCATCAGGAAATGTTGCTTTAAAAGAAGCTTCTACCTTTTCATTTATTTCAATTCCGGTATGTGCCATCAGATTGACAG
>JBBSJN010000109.1:0-9593 GCA_038257235.1 Chitinophagales bacterium | reverse complement strand
GGGGCACTCCGCGATATGATACAAAATCATCTTTTGCAATTGCTGTGCCTTATTGCAATGGAAACCCCAATCAACTTCAGTGCCGATGAAGTGCGCAACCGTAAAGTGGATGTGCTGCGTGCCATGCGCAGATTTAAACCGGAAGATATCAGGATGGTAGCAGTGCGGGGGCAATATGGTTCCGGTTGGATTGAAGGGAAAAAAGTGCCCGGCTATCGTGAGGAAAAAGATGTTGATCCCAATTCAAATACCGAAACATTTGCGGCAATAAAATTTTTTGTGGACAACTGGAGATGGGATGGCGTGCCATTTTATATACGCACCGGCAAAAGAATGCATCAAACTGCATCTACCATATCCATTCAATTTCGCGATGTTCCTCACTTTGTTTTTCCAGCTGAGGCAACCGATAACTGGCAGCAGAACAGGCTCATCATCAGCATACAACCCGAAATGAGCATACGATTGCAGTTACAGGCAAAACGTCCGGGTTTGGACATGGTGATAAATACAGTAGACATGTTATTTCAATATGATGAAGCTACTGAAACTCCGGAAGCGTATGAAACGCTATTGCTTGATATTATGACTGGAGATCAAACTTTGTTTATGCGGGCTGACCAGGTTGAGGTTGCATGGGATTTATTGATGCCTTTATTGAACTCATGGGAATCTAAAAAAAGTTTGAATTTTCCAAATTATTCAGCCGATTCTCAAGGACCTGAAAACGCAGAAGCGCTAATTGCCCGTGATGGGTTTAATTGGTTTACGCTGCCCGTTAAAAATAAAATATAACATGAAATGAAGATCAATATTTATAAAACGGAGGATGATTTATCAGGCGCTTTTGCTGACTATTTTATTGAAACAGCGCAAAAACATATTGCTGAAAACGGAGCGTTTAATGTTGTTTTATCCGGAGGTAAATCTCCAAAAAAATTGTATGAATTGCTTGCATCTGCATCATTCAACAAAAAGATTGACTGGACCAAATTATTTTTTTTCTTTGGTGATGAGCGATGCGTTCCTGCGGATGATCCCGAAAACAATGCGACGATGGTGCTGCAAACACTTTTCAATCCGTTGCATATTTCACCGGATAAAATTTTAAAAATTGATACCACTCTCCCACCCAACGAAGCTGCTGCAAAATATAGTGAGGTTATAAAAAATCATTTCAAAGGAAATCCTCCACATTTTGATTTGATTATGCTGGGGCTTGGTGAAAATGCACATTCTGCATCTTTGTTTCCATATCATTTAGTGCTGACGGAAACAACTGCAACTGTAAAAGAAGTTTTCTTAAAAGATGAAAATCGTTATCGCATAACAATGACTGCACCGTTGATTAACCTTGCACATAACGTTGCATTTCTTGTGTATGGAAAAAATAAAGCCGAAGCGGTTCGTCATGTGTTAAAAGATGAAACCGATATTCAAAAATATCCTGCGCAACTAAGTCGCCCTGAACATGGTGAATTACAATGGTTCCTGGATGATGGATCAGCAACTCTCTTAGAAAATGATTTATCAGGTATTAAAATAAATAATAGCATGCTTCCAAAAATAAATCCGGCACAAACTTCAGCGTGGAAAAAATTGACAGTTCATTATGCTGAAATGAAAACGGTTCGTATGAAAACACTATTTGACGAAGATCCGAAAAGGTTTGAGAAAATGTCAATTCAATTTAACGAATTGCTCTTCGATTATTCAAAAAATATCTGTTCAGATGAAACAAAAAAGTATCTTTTAGAACTTGTTGTTGAATGCGAATTAGAATCTGCAATTGAAGCAATGTTCAACGCCGAAAAAATAAATGAAACTGAAAACAGGGCAGTTTTGCATACAGCTTTAAGAAACTTTTCTGATTCTCCGGTATTTATTGATAGTGCTGATGTAATGCCAGAAATTAAACGGGTATTGCAACAAATGAAAACATTTTGTGAAAAGATTCATAGCGGAAAATGGAAAGGCTATTCAGGAAAAAAAATTAAACATGTAGTTAATATTGGCATTGGCGGCAGCGACCTTGGACCTGTAATGGTAACAGAAGCGCTGAGACCTTATTGGATTGATGGTATGCAGGCGCATTTTGTTTCTAACGTGGACGGAACCCACATTGCCGAAACATTAAAAAACTTAAATGCTGAAGAAACTATTTTTCTAATTGCATCAAAAACATTTACCACGCAGGAAACAATGACCAATGCACACACTGCTCGTGAATGGTTTTTAAAATCAGCCAATGAAGAAAAGTATGTTGCCTTGCATTTTATTGCATTGTCAATCAATGAAAAAGAGGTGGTGAAATTTGGCATTGCACCGGAAAATATGTTTGTTTTTTGGGATTGGGTTGGAGGCAGATATAGCTTGTGGAGTGCTATTGGGTTGTCTATTGCGCTCACAATAGGGTTTGACAATTTTGAAGAATTATTAAAAGGTGCCCATGAGACAGACCTGCATTTCAGGGAAACTGAATTTGAGAAAAATATTCCTGTTATCATGGCTTTAGTAGGAATATGGTACAGCAATTTTTTCGGCTCGGAAACGGAAGCCATTTTTCCTTACGATCAATACATGCATCGCTTCGCAGCTTACTTTCAACAGGGAAATATGGAAAGTAACGGGAAACACACTGACAGAACCGGAACGAATGTTACTTACAATACTGGACCCATAGTATGGGGCGAACCCGGCACTAACGGGCAGCATGCTTTTTACCAGTTGATACACCAGGGAACACATTTAATTCCCTGCGATTTTATTGCTCCTGCTACCAGCCATAATCCAATTGGTGAGCATCATCCGATATTGCTCTCCAATTTTTTCGCACAGACAGAAGCGTTGATGAATGGAAAAAGCAAAGAAGAAGTTGCCGGTGAATTGAAAGGAATGAATAAGGTGCAAATGGAAAAATTAATTCCTTTTAAAGTTTTTGAAGGTAATCGTCCTACCAATTCTTTTCTGTTAAAAAAAATCACTCCATTTTCATTGGGGTCATTAATTGCGCTTTACGAACATAAAATATTTGTACAAGGCATTATCTGGAACATTTTCAGTTTTGATCAATGGGGCGTAGAACTCGGAAAGCAATTAGCAGTTAAAATTCAGCATGAATTGAAAAATGATATTGTCGTTACTTCTCACGACAGCTCAACTAACGGTTTGATAAATAAGTACAAAAAATGGCGGCACGAATAAAAAAATTATCTCTGGCAAAAATAAAAAAATCAATAAAATTAAAATGGCAGATACACATTCCGTAATTAATTAACCCGACTTTAAACAGATCTAATTCTTTTACAATTAAATATATAAAGATGAAAAAAACAAAAAATGATCAAAGCAAAAAGAAAACTCTGGACATGTTAGGCCTGGAGATGGGCGGTATGGAAAACCTGAAAACACATGAGGATTTCAACAACCAACATCCTAATGAACTTGATAACTCCATTTTGACAAAAGACAATTCAGACGGAGACAAAAAAAATTCAACAACAAAATTAAAACTTAAAATCAAATGAAAAGTAAATTTAGTTTCAACCGAAGATTCAAACATTCTTTCCTGTTTTTTTTAAGCGTCTTCCTTCTCGGTGGACTCTCAGCGTATGCGCAGGAAATAAAAAAAACGAAGAACGATTCAATATCAGTCCAAAGCAAAAGTGCAACTGAAAAACCGTTAGCAGAAAAAAAAGATGGGAAAGAAATGGCTGATATGTTTGTCCATCCTTTTCTTACGCATATGGCATTGCCTGACCCTCCGGGATCAATGAGTCTGCGTGCAACTGCTTTTCAGCAAAGAACGGATTCTACTGTAGAACAGGATATGGCGCTGCATATTGAAGCTGGTTTACTTCCTGGCTTGGGTATTCATATAAGAAGCGATGGTATTAAAACATCTCCATACGCTGAAGTAATGTTAATGTACAGTTTTCTTCATGATGCCACTTATAGTAAGGGATTAAGTGTATTTGGACAGATAAGTATTCCAACAGGACCGGGAGTTAAGTCCAACGGCCTGAAATACCTTTTTGGATTATCCGGGCGGTTAACTGCTCCTAAAATTATGGTTATCGATGCAAATATACACTTCAATCTGGCCGACAAAATGGCTGAATATGAAGGTTCGTTTGTGTTCAAAGCCTCAAAAATGCTTTATCCCGAACTGGAATTCAGGGGTGAAATAACCGAGCATGAAACTAGTTTGTATTCACTGATAGGCCTAAAATTCAGGATAGCTGATGAAATGGCCATTGGAGTCGGAATTCAGACTGCTGTTTCAAGAGCAAGAGAGTATGATACGCAGGCCTTATTGACTTTTGGAATTGCATTTTGATAATGCCTGGTTTTCACTTATATAATTTATATACAAAACAATAAGTTAAATGGAGTGAAAAAATTAATATTAATACTAAACAGTACTCAATTTGAAAAAGGAGGTTTTATATGTTAAAAAATAACTTTTTTGCATTAATAATATGCATGTTTTTTTCGCCCTTTGTAATAATGGCGCAGGGTGGCGACGAGCCCAAAGAGAAAGTTGAAAAGGTTACGGAAAAGATGCTCACAAACCAGGAACAAACGCAAAGCGACAGTCTTGTGCAAACAGAAGACAAACAAATAAAAAAAGACTTTGCTGAAATCAATAAAGCTGTTGGAAATCGCACGGTGCCTACGGTAATAAAGGCCCTTAGCTTAGCTGCTTTGATTGCCGGGTTGGCTTTTCTTTATTTACCCAAAAAGAGAAAGGAGGTATCAAATGGACAATAATGAAGATACCACTGAAAAAAAATGGAGTATGAAAGACTTCAATTATCCCGTTCCTGCACATGCAAAACAGTTTGGGTATGCTGTGGGTGGAGTAACATTTGTTGGATTTATTTTATTAATAATTACCGGAATTGTAATGACGTTTTTTTTTACACCTACGGTGAATAAGGCGCATGATAGTGTTTTGGAATTATCTTCAACGTCCTGGGGCTTATGGTTAAGGTCCTTTCACAGGTGGCTTGCGGAAACCGTTATTTTTCTAATTATTCTGCATCTGACGAGAATTATTTTTACAGGTTCTTACCGTGGAAGCAGAAAATCAAACTGGTTTTTTGGTATTGGATTAATGATTATAGCTTTTGCATCCTTATTTACCGGAACCGTGGTGAAGTGGGATCAGGAAGGCTATGAAGCCTATCGGCATTTAGTAGAACAAGTAGACCTTTTGCCGATAATCGGGGCACCCATTTCCGCATCTATTCAGGGCGCCACGGTAGTGATGAGAATGTTTGTAACACATACATTAGTTCTTCCGCTTCTTTTTTTATTGTTGCTCATACCCCACCTCGTTTTAATGAAGTTGAATGGGTTATCTCCTTTGCCAGGAAAAAAAGTAACGAAAGAAATTAAACTTTCCATACACATAAGGAGAATATTCGGATGGAGCTTTGTTATTTATGGCTTCATAAGTTATCTCGCCATGCAATTTCCCACTGTATTATATCCTGGCCCCTACACCGGAGTTGAGATGACGAAACCACCCTGGATACTTTTAGTGACCTATCAATTTGAAAATTGGTTTGGCGTTAGGTATCTATCCGTTGTTCCACTGTTAATGATAGTTGGATTAATATTACTACCCTACATTGATTCTAAAAAAGATGATTATTCCATAACGAGAAAAATAGTGGTTTGGAGTTATATAGTTATTATGGCCATTTTTATTACCATGATAATAAATATAGCTATTAGCCCGCCAGTTCAGCACCTTGGTGGATAGTTTGCTCCCATCCTTTTCTTAGATACAAACTAACAAAAGGTTGGACATGGGAAAAGCAAATTGGAATTCTTAAGGGAATAGGAAATACAAAAAATATTCTTAATCCTTGTTTAAAAATGAAAAAAGAAAAAAACGACTCTAAAGAAGATTCCTCAAATCGGGAATCATTGAATTTTTGAAGGATGAAACGGTTGCATTAATATAGCAAGTATCAAATGATAAAATGAGTAAAGAAATTAAATAGCACACAAATAGTATTTTAAAATAATGTCAAAAATAATTTTTATGCAGAATAATAATTTGAATCATGTCGTTTAATAAAAACATAGCGGTATTATTGGTTGGACTCTTTTTAGTAATGGTAGGGTTCGGAATTACCTTGCCTGTACTTCCCTTTTATATAAAGAATCTTTCACAGGCCCAGGGTATTTCGTCACAGAATGTGTGGCTGCATGTTGGCCTTATAACCGGCATTTACCCCTTCATGCAATTTCTGCTTTCGCCCTATCTCGGCTCGTTATCCGACAGAGTGGGAAGAAGACCACTTATATTATACGGGCTGGCGGGCTATTCAATATCCATGTTTTTGTTTTCAATAAGCGGGAGTATCCCGCTTCTGTATATCTTTCGTTTATCTGCCGGAATATTTTCAGCGGCGTTTTTCATATCTGCAAGCGCCTACATTGCAGATAACACTTCAGAAGATAAAAGAGGCGGCGGCATGTCTTTGTTAGTCAGCGTAGCAAGCCTGGGCGTGGTAGCAGGGCCGTTAATCGGTAACCTGTTTTCTAAGGCTGATATTACCATAGGTCAGATTACAATAGATAAATATTCCCTGCCTTTTTCCGTATCTGCAATTTTAGCCCTGCTGGTTTGTGGCTTTTTATTTTTTTCATTAAAAGAATCATATAATAGTCGCCATGAGGAAATAATTGTTACAAAGAAAAAGGAAGGAAAAGCCATATTCATCATCTTAAAATCCTTCAAAAAATCATTTGTGCTGCTACTTTTTCTTTCTTTTATAAGCCAGCTTTCACTGGCAATGTTTGAAGGTACTTTTGCATTGCATTCACAACGCCTTTTTAAATTTGACGTAAAACAAATGGGCTTTGTATTTATTGTTTGCGGCTCGGTGATGGGGCTGCTGCAGTTAGGGCCTGTAGCCTGGTTAATTAAATGGAGGGGAGAAAGGGCATTGCTTCCTTATGGGCTTCTGATTCTGGGTATTGGCATGTCCTTGCTAATGCTTTCTTCTGAAATTGGACTCATTTTATTTTTTGTTTCTATTGTCTCAACCGGAATGGCTATTCTAACGCCCAGCCTCTCTTCATTGGTTACAATTGAGTCAGATGAAACTTACGGTACATCATTGGGTATTTATAGTTCTGTAAATAGTTTAGGGCAAATGCTGGGGGTTATATTAGGTTCGGTGATGATGATTTGGTTTGATCATTTGCCCTACTTTATTATTTCAATCATACTGTTTATTACAGCCTGGGTTGCTATACCCCGATCTAAATTCAAAAATCTTCAACTAAAAAATATTTAAAAATGAAAAACATAAACGACATATCAACCAGAGCGCCTGATGGCATTAAAAAGAAAGAAGCCAAAAAAGAATTGAAAAAACTGAACAAACGGATTTTTGAACTGCAAAATCTTTTTTATGCGGAAGGCAAACATGCGCTGCTCATTATTCTACAAGGAATGGATACTTCCGGTAAAGATGGAACTATACGCCATGTTTTTTCCTGCATTAATCCCCAGGGATGCATAGTAAAGTCTTTTAAGACCCCAACCGAAGAAGAAAAATTGCACGATTTTCTTTGGCGTATTTATGCTAACCTTCCTGAAAAAAGAATGAGTCAAATATTCAACCGGTCACATTACGAGGATATTTTATTTCCTGTTGTTCACGGGTTGCTTGATAAGAAAGAAATTCAGGAGCGCCATGAGACGATTAATCAATTTGAAGAGCATCTGCAAAAAAGCGGCACTATTATTCTGAAATTCTTTTTGCACATTTCTAAGGAAGAGCAGAATAAAAGATTAGAAAAAAGATTAACCAATCCTGAAAAGAAATGGAAATATAATGCCGGGGATAAAAGAGAAGCGAAAAAATGGGATGACTATATAGATGCTTATCAGAATGTGCTTGATGGATGCGGCAAGCACAATCCATGGATAGTGGTTCCTGCAGATAAAAAATGGTACCGCAATTATTTAGTGGCAAATACGATCGTGGAAACACTTGAAAATTTAAAAATGAAATTTCCGAAATAATTATTTTAACCAATAAAAATTACAATCATGACAGACATTACCATCAACATTAAAACCGGCCCGGAGAACAGTGAGCCGAAGATTACAACTACAACAGAAAATCCTACAACCGCTGTTCCAAAAGCAGCATCACCAAAAGTGGAAACTCCGAAAGCAGAAACAAATGAAGAAACTACTTCTGAAAAAAAATATCCAAAGAATGAAATTGTAAAGGAAGATGACGCTACAAACATGGACATGACCGAAGAGGAACATGCAAAAATGAGTTCCGATAAAACCCAACCTTCAGAAGAAGCGGCTCTAAAACAGGAAGCACCGAAAGAAGAAATGAAGGACGATGCAGCTACTGAAAATACCCCAACTAAAGAGAAATCTTTGGATAAAGACGATGCAAAAAAAATGGACATGACCGAAGATGAACATGCAAAAATGGGTTCAAAAAAGGATTAATCAAAAAGTGCAAACTGTATAAATTTGACTATTATGGCAAAAATTACTATCAATATTGACACAGACGGGGATGAGCCAAAGGTGACAACTACAACGGAAAATGCTAACACTGATACTCCTGAAGTAGAGCTGTCAAAAGAGGAAACTCCGAAAGAGCAACCGAAGGAAGAAACTCCAAAAGCGGAAACTCCAAAAGCGGAAACTCCAAAAGAAGAAAAGAAAGAAGAAACTTCTTCGGAAAAAGAATCTACTAAGGATGATTCTTCAGAGAAAGAAGACTCAAAGAAAACGCCTGCCTTGTCGTCAGACAGGGACATGACCTCAGAGGGACATGCTAAGATGGACCACAGCAAGATGGATCATTCCAAAATGGACATGACCAAAGAGGAGCATGCAAAAATGGACCATAGTAAAATGGATCATGGTGATCATGGTGATCATGGTGCTATACCGATGGGTATGGCAGGCCATGACCATCATAAAATGATGATCAGGGATTTTAAAAAACGCTTTTGGGTATGTTTAATTATTACCATTCCCATTCTTGTTTTTTCGCCTATGATCCAGGGTTTTATTGGTTATAATTTCTTATTGCCCGGCAATCAGTACATCCTTTTAGCCCTGTCAACTTTTGTTTATTTCTGGGGCGGATGGCCGTTTCTTAAAGGTTTTTGGGGCGAAGTAAAAAAAGCAGCGCCAGGGATGATGACGCTGATTGCTATGGCCATTTCAGTAGCCTATTTCTACAGCGCTGCCACTGTATTCGGGTTACCTGGTATGGATTTCTTTTGGGAGCTGGCTACCCTGATAGTAATTATGTTGCTGGGCCATTGGCTTGAAATGAAATCTGTGCTTGGCGCTTCTAAAGCGCTGCAATTACTGGTAAGTATGATGCCTGCTGAAGCCCATAGGGTAAAAGCAGATGGACAGGTAGAAGATGTAAAACTGGAAGTGCTGGAGCAAAATGATGTGATTATGATTAAGCCAGGTGAAAAAGTTCCGGCTGATGGTATCATCATAGAAGGAAGCAGTTATTTGAATGAAGCTATGTTAACCGGGGAATCCAAACCTGTAAAAAAAGAGATTG
>JBBSJN010000108.1:0-9619 GCA_038257235.1 Chitinophagales bacterium | reverse complement strand
TAAGAAAATGTCTTTAGTCAGTAAAGTGTTGTTGCCGCAATTAGTAATTCTTGATCCGGTATTGACATATTCCCTTTCATCTTATCAAACAGCAGTTTCTGGAATGGATGTGCTGGCACAGGCAATTGAATCTTACTGGAACAAAAATGCAACAGCAGAATCTAAGGTTTCAGCTATACATGCCATTTCAATCTGGAAAGAATGCTTTATTGATACAGTTCTTTCTCCCACAGAAGAACTAAGAGATAAAATGCTATATGCGGCCTATCTTGCCGGAAAGGCAATTAATATAACAAGAACAACCGGGCCTCATGCATTATCATATTATCTAACAGCGAATCAGGGCATTCCGCATGGCCATGCAGTGGCGTTATTACTACCCGTTTTCTTTTTATATAATCATCCGCAGGAAGAGGTCTATCATTTGCTTCATGTAGAAAATGCAGTAGAAGCGGCCCATTATGTTATTGAAAATTTAAAGAAGGCAGGGCTTGCTACTAAATTAAGTGAGTTGAAAATAGATAAGCACCAAATTATTGAACCACTACTTGATGAAGTGAATGAAGAACGGTTTACCAATAATCCTGTTTCTTTTGACAGGGAAAAACTGAAACAATTAATACTTGAACAACTTTAATGAATGAGTTTCTTTTCCGAATATAATACTGTATTTAAATTACTGAAAGAAAAACAAAGGGTTGTTTTTTATGCTGAGAGCCGTCATTATTATCAATATTTTGAAAAGCTGATTGAGGATTTATTAAATAACGGCATAGACATTTGCTATATCACTTCCGATGCGAAAGACCCTTTACTTGTAACTGCACCTGAAAAAATGAATGTGATCCGGGTAAAATGGCTACTTGGGTTTCTTTTTTCAAAGCTAAAGGCGGATGTAATGATAATGACGATGCCCGATCTTGGAAACTATTTATTCAAAAGATCGCCGGAAGTAGGAACCTATGTTTATATGTTTCATGCAGCTGTAAGCACACACCAGCAATACAAAAAAGCAGCATTCTTTAACTATGATGCAATATGCTGCACTGGAGAATATCAGCAAAAGGAGATAAGAAAAGCAGAAGAAGTTTATGGGCTACGAACAAAAAATCTGATTTCATACGGTTATCCCTTATTGGATAAAATAAAAAAGGGTTCTGATGAAACAGGAAATAATAATAAGGAAAAACCCACTATCCTCATTGCACCATCCTGGTTTGATGGTTGTATTTTTGATAGCTGCATAGAAGAATTACTGCAAGAATTATCTAAGCTGCCGTATAAAATTGTGCTTCGTTCTCATCCTGAATTTGAAAAAAGAAGGAAGAAAAGTTTTAAAAGAATTGAGCAACTGATAAAACAGTATCAGGGAATGGAGATAGACGGGTTGTCAAATGTATTCGACAGATTACAATCAACTGATATTTTAATAACAGACAGATCGGGAATAGCTTTGGAATACGCCTTTGGTATACAGAAACCTGTATTGTTTATTGATACTTCTTTGAAAATTAATAATGGGGAGTTCAAGGAATTAGCAATAGAACCGATTGAGAATTCGATAAGAAGCGAAATAGGAGTTTCTGTTTCTCCAGATAGCCTCGAACAGATAAAAGATAAACTGAGTGAGCTTCAATCAATGTCAGTTGGGTTTAAGCAAAAAATGGAAAATCTTTCTGCAGATATTTTTTATAATAGTGAATCAGCCTATAAAACAGGTCTTGATTATATTATCAACAAACTCAGGAATAATTAAGAGGCTGATTTGTTTTTCTCTTCTTTTTCAGTATTTACTTTAGTGCCCCCGAAGAATGCTTTAATGCGATGCCACGACATTTTGATCCAGAAACCAGCACCCAACACGGCTGCAATAATTGCCTGCAATAAATAACTGCCACTTCCCGGATCTATGTATAATAAATAACTCATTACAGGTAACTGAGATTTGTTTTAGGTGACAAAGTTAACAATGTTTCATACATCAGCCTGATGGTGTTTTCAATATCATCTTTGTGCAGCATTTCAACAGTGGTATGCATATAACGAAGTGGTATAGATATTAATACTGATGGGCAGCCGTCGTTAGAATAAGCAAATGAATCAGTATCGGTTCCGGTACTTCTGCTCAATGCTCTCCATTGTACTGGAATTTTTTTATCAGCAGCCACTTTTTCTACAAGTGCCAGCAGTTTATTATGAATAGCCGGTGCATATGCCAGCGATGGTCCTTTTCCCGTACTCACATCACCTTCAATATGTTTATTGATCATTGGAGTTGTAGTATCATGTGTTACATCTGTAATGATTGCCATATTTGGTTTTATTCTTCTGGAAATCATTTCTGCACCACGAAGACCAATTTCTTCCTGCACTGCATTCACCACATATAAGCCAAAAGGCAATTTCTTTTTATTTTCTTTTAAAAGCCTCGCTACTTCTGCAATCATAAATCCGCCTACACGGTTATCAAATGCTCTTCCGATATAGTTGTCATTAGCTAGTTCGTCAAAGCCATCCTGGTAAGTTACTACGGCACCAATATGAATACCCATTGCTTCCAGTTCTTTCTTATTTCTTGCACCACAATCCAGCCATAAGTTTTCTGTTTTAGGTTGCTTTTCTTTATCATCAGATCCGGTTTTTCGTGTATGAATGGCTGGCCATCCGAAAACTGCTTTTACAGGTCCTTTTTTTCCATGAATAAACACTCTTGATGCCGGCGCTGTCTGGTAATCAATACCACCATTTCTAGTTACATACATCAGGCCTTCAGCAGTTATGTAATTTACAAACCAGCTTATCTCATCTGCATGTGCTTCTATTACCACCTTGAACGGATGATCAGGATTGATAACACCAACAGCAGTTCCATAGGGGTCTACATAATGTGTATCAACATATGGTTTCAGGTATTCAAGCCAAAGCTTCTGACCCCATGTTTCAAAGCCTACCGGCGAGGCATTGTTGATATAACTTTTTAAAAATTCAAATGAATTCTTTGTAATGATTGACTTTTTAGCTTTTACAGATTTTGCCATATTTCCTGATTAGGTTGCAAAAATAATTAAATACCGGGGATAAGCATGAGTAAAGATGAAAAGGCCATCATGCCATCTAAAACAAAATAATAGAGTGTATCTGTGAAGTGTTTTTTAGAATAATTGAATAATGCTGTAACTATTATGCCAGGCAATAGTAAAACCGCTATTCTCAGATTGGAGATTCCATAACCCGCCAATAAAACCGTTGAAACGGCAAATAAAACAATTATCAAATAGAATAGCCGGCTAATATTTTTCTCACTTAAAAAGCTGATCAGGCTTCGTATTCCAGAAATGTCATCATCTTCCCTGTCACGGTAGTCAAAAAGCATGCAAATGGCATAAATAAGAAAGAAGCGATGTCCAACAAAGAAATAGAATTCATTTTGCCATGGCTGTTCGGCAATTTCTATAGGAAGAATAGTGGTAACAAACATCCATACCATTGCCAGAAATAAGGTTTTACCTACAGCAATCTTTCGTAATGCCCTGAATAAAGGATGAGGAATTTTTGGGGCTGAATATAGAAATGTGATAAAAGCTGAAACTAGCAGCCAATGCCAATAATCTAACAAGTAAAAAAATAAGATGCCGGTACCAAGTATGCCGATGATAAATAAAACAAGATATAAAGTTTTATTCTGCTGACCCCATTCAATTCTGGGTGATGGAATTACCGAACCAGTTGTCAGATACCAGTGAAAACTATAGCTGGTAATGGTGGAGAAGAAAACGAAGAAAAGAAAATAATTATTGGAATGATCATTCAGCAATAAATGATTGGTTTGCCAAACCATAATGACTGCACATCCTGCAATAAATAGATTACTGTTGATTAAAAATGTAAAAAGTTTTTTACCCACCCGGTAAAGTTATTACCTGATTACGATGATTTGCTGAGACTGTACCGTATCGCTTGTATTTCCAGCTTTGTCTCTTACTGCAAATTTCAGAATCAGTGTATCTCTTTCTTTTGTCACCGGGTTAGATCCGGGGATATTCGGGGGATTCAATGCTGATAAGATGGTCTGGTAATCCAGTGTGGCCTGTATTTCAGTGGTACTGTTATTAGGGAATATGGGAAATTTGTAACGAATTGTATCACGGACAGTCGCTACAACTCTTTTATTCTTCCTGTTTTTAATAATGATAAGCGAATCCTGCACATCGCCTTCCTTATCAAAAGCTCTTAGGTTTACAATTAAAGTGCCATTAAATGGAACCGTGGTTGTATTATAAGATTTAATCTCTAATGTTGGTTTGGTCTGAAACTTATCTTTGTTGCAGGCAACCGCCACGATTAGTATAATAGAAAGTATAAACAGGATTCGTTTCATCGGGAATAGTTGAATAACAAATTTACTGTTTTTAATAACATAAATGGCCATGCAGCATCAATGGAATCATAAAGTTTTTAATGTAGATAAAGAAGGGTTTGAGGCGCTGTCACTTGAAATATTCCATTTTCAGTACAAAAGTAACCCTGTTTATAAGGCCTATGTTGATGCATTGGTGCCTGATATTACCGCCATTAATGCCATCAATAAAATTCCTTTCCTACCGGTCAGTTTTTTTAAGTCGAACAAGGTTACGACTACAGATTTTGAACCCGAAACTGTTTTTGAAAGCAGTGGCACCACAGGCTCGGTCAACAGCAGTCATCTTGTTAAAGACCTGTCGTTGTATGAAGAAAGCTTTAGGAAAGGCTTTGAATTGTTTTACGGTTCCATAAAGGATTATTGCATTGTAGGTTTGTTGCCTTCTTACCTGGAAAGGGATAATTCTTCTCTGGTATATATGGTGAATAAATTGATTGAACAAAGCGGCCATCCGCAAAGTGGATTTTATCTTGATGAATATGAAAAACTGGCATCCGTAATTATTGATTTGGAAAAAAAGCAACAAAAAACTTTACTCATTGGTGTCACTTTTGCCTTGCTGAATTTTGCAGAACAGTTTCCAACGCCGTTGCAATCCACTACTATTTTAGAAACAGGCGGCATGAAAGGCAGAAGAAAGGAAATGATTCGGGAAGAATTACATGCTGTCTTGCAAAATGCGTTTAAAGTTCAATCTATACATTCGGAATATGGCATGACGGAGTTGCTGTCTCAGGCATATTCCAGAGGCAATGGTATATTCAATACGCCGCCATGGATGAAAATTCTCGTAAGAGATGAAGAAGATCCTTTGCTTGTAAAGCAAACCGGTTCGGGTATTGTAAATATTATTGACTTGGTAAACATTTATTCCTGCTCCTTTATTGCTACGGATGATGCAGGAAAAATTTACCACGACAATAGCTTTAAAGTTTTAGGAAGAGTGGATGGAAGCGATATGAGAGGCTGTAGTTTGTTGACGGTTTAATATTCCAAACAATAAGAAATATCTTTAATAACAAACGGTTCGTATGAGAAAATCAATAATATCAGTTTTAATAGCTGGATTGTTCCTGTTTAGTGCTTGTAGCTCTACGCAAAAAAGAACAAGTCTAAAAGACGATGGAAAAATAAATTTTATAATTGTTCAGATTAATGATGTGTATGAAATTGCCCCGTTGGATGGCGGCAAATCAGGCGGCATGGCAAGGGTGGCAACTGTTAAAAAAGAATACCTGAAAGAGAACCCTAATACTTTTTTGGTGATGGCGGGAGATTTTTTAAGTCCGTCTGTTTATAATAGCCTTAAATATGAAGGTGCCAGAATAAGAGGAAGGCAAATGGTGGAGGCAATGAATGTGGCTGGTGTTGATCTGGCTGTTTTTGGTAATCATGAATTTGATATTGCAGAAGCTGAGGTGCAAAGCCGTATCAACGAATCCGATTTTAAATGGATTTCTACCAATACCTTTCATAAAACAGATAAAGGAATAATTCCTTTTGTAAAACAAACGAAGGAAGGTGATGAGCCTTTTCCCGAATCTTATATAATGGATTTGAAAGATGCAGATGGCACAACAGCCAAAATCGGTTATATTGGATTAACGCTGCCTTTTAATAAGGCTTCTTATGTTAGTTATGCAGATGTATTTGCCTCAGCACAAAAAAAATATGATGAATTAAAAAGCCAATGCGATGCGGTAATTGCCATTACGCATCAAACGATTGAAAATGATATTAAACTGGCAAAACAAATTCCCGGGTTGACGCTTATTATTGGCGGGCATGAACATGAACGGCATTACGCAAAAATTGGCAATGTGTATATAACCAAAGCAGATGCTAACGCAAAATCTGCTTATATTTTAAAGTTGAATATTAATAAAAAGAATCAGCAGGTGAGTGTAGGGGCAAAGATTCTTGATATTAATGAAAGCATTGCTTTTGATGCTGCCACTGATGTTGTTGTAAAGAAATGGACAGACATCGGTAATGCTAACTACGCTTCACTTGGTTTTGATGCAACTAAAGTTTCTATGGCAAAAGGCGAACCATTGGACGGGAGAGAGGCTTATGTACGAACGAACCAGACAAATTTTACGAAACTGATTGTCGCTGCCATGGAAAAAGCATCTTCTTCATCAGATTTGGCAATCGTTAATTCTGGCGCAATACGGGTGGATGATATTTTGCACATGCCCGTAACACAATATGACATTATCCGTAGTCTTCCTTTCGGTGGTTCTATTATGGAAGTAGATTTGAAAGGCCGCCTGTTGATTAAAGTATTGGATGCGGGTAAAAAGAATTCGGGTAGTGGTGGTTTTCTTCAATATTCATCTTCAGTTATGTACGACAGTACTTCTGGTAAATGGGAATTTAAAAAAGTACCTATAGATGAGAATAGAACTTACAAAGTCGCTATTTCAGATTTTTTGATGACAGGTGGTGAAGCCAATCTTGATTTTCTAACGAAGGATAATCCGGATATACTAAAAGTATATCCTGTATTTACCGATTTGAAAGATCTGAGATCAGATATCAGAAGGGCAATTATTAATTATATGGAAGAAATGAAGTAACGATAAGAAACTTCTCTATTTTCAACCACAAATAATTTTCATTATGAAAAAATTTAAATGTTCATATTCTCCGTTACTGTTTTTTTTGATTTGTTTTTGTATCCAGTTATTGCCTGCAAAAGCCCAGCAAGCAACAAATACTCTTTACCTGCAAACAAGTGAGATGGCAGATGCCATGATACAATATGATGCAGATAAAGCTAGTATAATGCGTTTTTATTCAACTGGCAGCAATCAGGCTGAGGGGAGAATGCGTCAGCAGGGAAACAATTATAACTCACCTGAAAGAAGACAACGCTTATTGCAATTTATAGATGAATATCTTGCTAAAATACAAAAGCTCCCTTTTGAAAAAATGAATGTGAATGGGAAGGTTGATTATATACTTTTTAAAAGAAATCTGGAAAGCGAACAATATCAATTACAGGAAGAACGAAAAATTTATGATCAGGCAGCAAAATATTTGCCTTTTTCTGACAGGATATATTCCTTGCAAAAGCCTCGTCGCAGGGGCATTGCTGTTAATGGGGAACTAGTGGCAAAAGAATTAAATGATCTAAATAAAGAAATAAGTAAGGCGATCGTTGATCTTAAAAAAAAGGATAGCCTGGAAACGAAGCAGGCTAATCTTGCTTCGGATGCCGCAAAAGGATTACAAGGGGTATTAAAAGATTACTTTAATTTTTATAATGGATACGATCCATTGTTTAGCTGGTGGGTGCCGAAAACATATTCAGAAACGGATAGTTTATTGAATCTGTTTGCAACTTCGATAAAGAAAAAGGGAAAAATAAATACGCTACAGAAAGATGATGGAAGCGGTATCATCGGCAACCCGATTGGCAGTGTAGAATTGGTTCGACAGTTAAAATATGAGTTTATCGCTTACAGCCCGGAAGATCTGGTAGATATTGCCAATAAAGAGTTTGCCTGGTGCGATGCGGAGTTATTAAAAGCTTCCCATGAAATGGGTTTTGGAGATAACTGGAAGGCGGCACAGGAGAAGGTAAAACAATCTTATGTGCCTCCGGGAAAACAACCGGAAGCTATGTATGAACTGTATAAACAATCGGTTGATTTCTTAAAAAAGAATGATCTGTTAACGCTGCCGGCTTTATCAGAAGAGGATTGGAGTATGTATATGATGTCGGCAGAGCGGCAGCTTGTTAGTCCTTTTTTCCTTGGGGGTGAGTCGTTGATCATTTCTTATCCCACCAATACGATGACCTATGAAGAAAAGATGATGAGTATGAGAGGGAATAATCCTGCTTTTTCCCGGGCAACGGTACATCATGAATTACTGGCAGGTCATCATTTGCAAGGTTATATGAATAACCGCCATAAAACCTATCGAAATTTTAATACACCATTTTGGATAGAAGGGAACTCCTTATACTGGGAATTATTATTATGGGATATGAAGTTTCCCCGTACGCCGGAAGAAAGAATTGGTATGCTATTCTGGCGAATGCATCGTTGTGCAAGAATTATTTTTTCGCTCAACTATCATTTAGGTAAATGGACGCCGCAACAATGCATAGATTTTCTGGTGGATCGTGTAGGTCATGAAAGATCAAATGCAGAAGGTGAAGTACGTCGTTCATTTACTGGCGGCTATGGACCATTGTACCAGATCGCCTATATGATTGGCGGATTACAATTCATGGAATTAAAAAGAGAACTGGTAGACACCAAGAAAATGACCTATAAACAATACCACGATGCAATTTTGCAAGAAAATAGTTTACCAATTGAAATGTTGAGAGCCGTTCTTACCAATCAAACACTGAGCAGCGATTATAAAACGGAGTGGAAATTTTATAAGAAGTAAAGAAGAACACTATTGAAAAGCCTGACAATTTATTTGTCAGGCTTTTTTGTGCCTAGGACTGGATTCGAACCAGCACATCCTTGCGAACGCTGCCTCCCGTTCTCCTTAGTCTTACCCACAAAAAACTATTAAAAGTTTAGGAAAGTTGTCATGAGTTTGTAACTCATGACTGAAAACATTCATTTTACTGAAAACACTGAAAACATTCATTTCAAATAAACTCTACTTCCAGCAACCCACACTTCCTTTGAAAAAAATAATCCTTTGCACTGCTATACAAATATTCTTCCGCCTTTTCAACTATTCCGGCTTTAACCGGATTTTGATGGATACCTGCCTGCCGGTAGGCAGGTAATTCATTTTCTGAAAAGTAAAAGCACCGCTATAGAGCTCCATTGGTTGATTATTCCCGAATCTACTTCGGGACAGGCTATGCCGCCAAAATTGAAAACCTTTGTTTCTACTGTTCTTAGCTCCTTCTTTCATAAATATTGCTAACATCCAATCTCTCCTGCTTTCTTGCTTATTTTCTGTTATTGCTTTTACTACCTGCTTACTTGTAAATTTTTTAAAATCCCGTAACACATCGCTCAGATTATTTTCCTTTGCCGATACAATTAAATGCAAATGATTACTCATGATACACCAACAATGCAATCGCAATCCTTTCTCAGTTTGACAGAACCTCATACTATCTAAAACAATATCTCTATATTGTTTCCTGGTAAATACATCCACCCCCGCCTGAATGACTCAGTCGGGCAGGCACTCTACTACAGCAAATGT
>JBBSJN010000107.1:0-9701 GCA_038257235.1 Chitinophagales bacterium | reverse complement strand
TTTTTAAAATTCCTACCGGTGAATGATAATATGTTGTGGTGTCAGACATTTTATCCAATTTTCATTCCGTTGCTTGTATTTTTTTCAGGTTGCAATAAAATTACGGCATTGTTTTCATCATATACACCCAGTACAAGACATTCGCTGATGAAATCTGCGATTTGTTTCGGAGGAAAGTTAACTACTGCAATGATTTGCCTGTTTAGTAAATCATCTTTTGTGTAGTGAGTTGTTATTTGTGCTGATGATTTTTTAATGCCAATCTCGTTGCCAAAATCAATAGTAAGTTTAAAT
The DNA here is from genome assembly GCA_038257235.1 of Chitinophagales bacterium. GTDB lineage: Bacteria > Bacteroidota > Bacteroidia > Chitinophagales > Chitinophagaceae > JJ008. Next base: position 9,407 of record JBBSJN010000107.1, on the reverse strand, counting down.
GCAGGCTTCTTTGCTTTTGAAAAATCTTCTACACCAATGATAGTGCCCAAACGCATATCAATTTTTTCAAAGTCGTTCCAATTGATGGTCATATTATATTTTTTGTGTAAACTTGATGAAAATTACGGATTATGACGCCTTTAAAAAAACCTGCCCGGAAGAAAGACGGGCATTCTTCGATCTCCCGTAGAAATTTTGTTCGTAATGCCGGCATGGTTGGAGCTGGATTTTTCATTGTTCCTCGTCATGTATTGGGCCGGGGATTCATTCCACCAAGTGATAAATTGAATATTGCAGGTATTGGCGTTGGAGGTAAAGGGCAAAGTGATTTGTTTGAATTTGCAAAAAGTCCTAAAGTAAATATTGTTGCTTTATGCGATGTGGACGACAGGCAGGCGAAGAAGGCAAGAGATACTTATCAAAAAGCTCCTTATTACCGTGACTTCAGAGAAATGCTCGACAAAGAAAAAAATTACATTGATGCTGTAAGTATTTCTACACCTGATCACACTCATGCAATTGCAACAATCTCGGCCATGCAATTAGGCAAACATGTGTACACTCAAAAACCGTTGACACATAATATTTATGAAGCAAGAACATTAGCTCTGGCAGAAAAGAAATATAAGGTGGTAACGCAAATGGGCAACCAGGGAGGTTCTGGCGATGGTGTACGCAAGGCTAAAGAGATGATTGATGCAGGAATGATTGGTGAAGTAACGGAAGCAAAAGCATGGACCAACAGACCTGTATGGCCGCAAGGTATTCCCACTCCAACCGGAAAACATGACATTCCTAAAGAACTGGATTGGGATCTTTGGCAAGGCCCGGCAAAAGCGATTGATTATAATCCAGCTTACCTGCCTTTTAATTGGAGAGGTTGGTGGGCTTATGGAACAGGAGCATTAGGAGATATGGCTTGTCATATTATGGATCCAATTTTCAGAATTCTTCCGATTGATTATCCTGATGCTGCTGAATGCAGTGTAGCAACGATATGGAAAGAAATGTGGAATGATACGCAAAATTTAGATGCCTGTCCACCAGCTTCGATCATTCATCTTAACTATCCGGTAAAAAATGAGACAAGAAGCATTAAAGTTTCCTGGCATGATGGTGGATTGTTGCCGGAACGTCCCGATGAATTATTACCGGAAGAAGAATTTGGCAATTGGGATGGCGGAGTTTTACTTATTGGTACTAAAGGAAAATTATTACTGGATTGCTATGGTGCCAACCCAAGGCTTTTACCTACAAAACTGATTAAAGAAAAAAAGATGCCTGAAGAAAAAATAAAGAGAGTACCAGAAGGTCATTATCTGCAATGGGTGAATGCATGCATAGCAGGGTACGGTAAAGATGAAACAAGTTCACCATTCTCGTATGCCGGACCATTTACGGAAAGCATTTTGATGGGTAATCTTGCCATCAGAAGCTGGATGCTGAAAAATCCGAAACTGAAAGGTTGGGGCGATAAATATTTAGGAAGAAAGAAACTGTTGTGGGATGCAAAAAATATGAAGGTCACCAACTTTGATGAAGCTAATCAGTTTGTGCAACGAGAATATAGGGATGGATGGAAGTTTGAATTGTAAAACTTAATCCAACAGTTTTACTAATTCCAACAACTCTGCTTGTTTGTATTTATCCTTATCAGAATCAAAGCATTTACCAAATTCTTCCAACAACTGCTGGATAACTTGTTTGTTTGACTGCGGTTTGAAGTATGAACCAACCGGCGGTACAGAAATTCTTTTAAAGTAACTATCAACATCCTCTTGTGTAAATACCTGACCAGATGTGGCGTCAATAAAGAATTCTATTTTATGAATCGGGTTTGGAAGACTCTCATCAGAATAACCTGGTTTGAAATAAGCGATGATGAATTGTTTGGGAATATTAATTGCTCTTACAGGAATATCGAGCAATTCGCAAAGAATCAGATACAGAATGCCATTGCTTATCTGGTTACCTCTTTTTGCTTCCAGTGTTTTGTTCAATAAGAATTCACCCGGTTCTTTATAGTTTGTTTCGCCACCTTTTAATCCATAATAGCTGTATAAGATACTGGTAACAATATTGATCTGTTCAAGCGGCGTCAGGTAATTATTCAACTCCAGCCATATATTACGTCTAACTTTTTCAATTTCCTGCAATACAGGTGTAGTAGAAATATCAGGATATTGAAATTTACAGGCCAGCATTGCACCCAACATCAGATCATGGTGACCGGAAATATTCCATTGACGATAGTCTTCTGTAAGATCAGTAAAATGGAGACGATGAATTAGTAACTCAATCCTTGTTTGGATTTCTTCGTTGGGAGTTGTTTCCCAAAGATGTTCCAGGTTGGGAATAATATTTTTACCATAGTCAACAATCTTGTTCGACACTAATCCAAACACTTCCTCATCAGGATCGTCGATCAACGTAAACAGAGCAGATATTTCATTATTTGTTTCCAAGGTTATGATTCCTCCACAATATCTTTAATGCAGATGGAATAGAATAGTTAAACTTTTCCACAGGTGGGGAGAAGAGAGAATGTTTGGGGTTAGGAGTTTGGTGTTGAAAGGTTCTTTAGTTCAACATTCATTAATTATTATGTAGGTTCTATAAATTCGAAACGCCAACCCCAAACGCCTAACTCCAAACTCACAACTTCTTTGCTACTACCATCCAATCCCAGGGCTTTGGTTCTTTCAACCATTTTGGTGCTTTAATAAATTCTGTATCCCAGTTGTACTCTATCTTTTGAAATTTTTCTGCAACAAAACCTTCTTTGGATAATAATAATTGTAATTCTTCTTTTAAGTAATGCTTATGCGGTACTCTATCAATATCGGCATTCCCTTGCTGTATATTATTCCATTTTGATAAAGCTTCTTTTCCATTCTTTGTTTTGGGAAAAAGTTTAGTATCAATTTTATATTGCTGTTGGATGATATTAGTTAACAACCAAGATTCTAAAGAAGGGATAGTAATAACAATCCTTCCTCCTTTTTTTACACAAGCTGATAAGGATTGAAAGAATTTACTACGATCTTTTAAAGAAGGAGTGAGGATAGCATTGATGCAGATACCAAAATCACATTTGGGGACTTTAATATTAGTACCACTCATATCTGTCCTTACGTATTCTACATTTTTGTATTGCGGATAAAGTTGTTTGGCTATAGCTAAATTCTTTGCAGAAATATCAACAGCAATTACTTTCTTAAAAGCAGGAGAAAGGACAGGCAGCCATTTGCCAATGGCGCAACCAATATCAATAACGGTTTTATTTTTGGAAGCATATTTCTTAATAACAGAATGAATCAATGCTTTCTTGTCATTATGCAACACATCAAAAATTTCTTCACTATAAGAAGGTGCTATTTTTTCCCAGTAGGATCGTTTCATTATTTATTTTCTGATTCTTACAGCATTTGGTTGAATAACTGTAAATGCATTCGCTAATTCAGCTTCATGTGTTGAAAGGATTTCTATAATGATCTGAGCTTTTTGTGACGGAAAATTACCATCAAGCCTGATCAGTATTATTCCAGGATGAGCTCTCTTTAACCGAAATACTAGTTCCCCGAAATCTTTATCCTGAGTTAATAGTATTCGGTTTTGAGAATTTGCTATTTGCAATACCATTTCATCTTCCGCTCCCTGGTGTGTTTCTAAAATATATGACACATCAAAATCTGCATTTATCAATGCAGTAACAATAGGTTTGTCAACTCCTTCATCGGCTAGTAATTTCATACGGCAACCGGATAAATATTTTCACCCTTTAAAGACTGTGCAGCAAATGCGAGGGCGGCATGTATGTCTTCCTTTGTCAGGTGGGGATGTGCTTCGAGAATATTTTCCAAAGTTTCTCCGGCTGATAATTTTTCAAGTATAGTTTCAACGGTAATCCTGGTGCCTTTAATTACAGGTTTACCCATCATTATTTTGGGGTTTATTTCGATATGCTTTACAATATCCATAAAACAAGTTTCAGGAAAGTTACAAATTTTTATTGTAGCGTTTTTTGAAAAGGACATAATCATTAGCAAATGATGGAAAGGATGCTATTTAGCCAGATTTTCCTCTTTTCCGCTCTAAAAGATATTGTTGTAGAGGGATTGAATTTTCCTTTTTCTTCTTTATTGAATCATATAAGTTAAGATCTTCACTCTCTTCTAAATGAAATTGAATTGCCTCAAATATGTTTTTCTCAACGATGGGTTTTGTTTTACCTGTTGCAATTACACCCGGAATATCAGGAACGTATGCTGAATAGCCGGTCTTTGTTTTTTCATATACTACCTGATATTGTATCATATCTTTTTAAATAGTTTAGACATCTTCCTGACTTTCAAGTAGCAATTTACTAAAAAATGATGGAAGAGTAATTAGTTACAAGAAGGGGCCATTTTTTCCCAGTAGGATCGTTTCATTTTAAGATTCTATATTCTTAATAAAATCACTAATCGATTTTTTATTTCTAGCTTTTCTTAATTCAATATAGTTTACAGCACTAAATAAAAGAAATAATCCTCCAAGCATAATTAAAACATCCCTTAAAAAAATTCGCCGTTTCTTATAAGGATAAATATATACATCCTTATCTAATTCTGTTCTACTAATGATAAAATTCCTATCCTTGTTAATTGTATGCTCTGTTATTACCAACGAATCGTTATTAATAAAATCAATACGGCCCATTAATAATGTATCATGATATTTTATTGGCCGGATTTTATTTTCAACAACTCGAAATGGCTTTGTCATAAGTATAAACATTAATATTATAAATATTAAGCCACCAAAAAGAGTTATAGCTGTTGTAATGTAGGTTTTTCCTGGCGGTTCTTTTCTGATTCTGGAATATGCAATTTGCTTGCAATTTTCTATTCGCCCATTAATAAAAACATTCCCAGTTACAAAATTTTCAATATGAAAAAAATGTTTTATTTTTTTTTCTTTTTTTAAACTTTCAGGTACATGTAGGATAATGTCATACTGAATCAATTCTCCCTTTCGTAAAAGCACAAAGCCGGTGCTGAAATCGTTGTTGAAGCTATTGAAAATAGTTTGTTGATTAATATTAGAAGGATAGTCTTGAATTTTATAATCTAGTATTTGAATTTCAGAAGGTAGTGAAATCTTAATTTGGTCAAATACTTTTGCGGATGAAATATCGACGCTTCCAGTATTTTTAAGAAAAAAGCGTAAATGATATACGTCTGCTTTTACTTGGATATCATTATCAATTACTTTTACTTGCAGGTTTTTAAAGATGCTTAATGAATCAGAAATAATAGGTATTAAGTCCTGAACATAAAGAGTTACTTTAGTTTCTAGTTTTGATCTAAAGTAGACCCATATAGAAAAAAGTAAGCTTACGACTCCTATTAATCCAAAATAGGTATTCCAATCTTTAAAATCCAACATAAACAAAATCTAAGTTTTAGAACTATGTTTATTTCTTCTTCTTCGCCGCTTTCTTCTTAGTCGCCCCCTTTTTCTTAGCCGCTGCTTTCCCGCCTTTTGGTCGGGCAGTCTTCTTCTTAGCAAATGCTCCCGGTATCTCCGCTTCAATAAATCCTTTTACATCTTCCAGTGTAAATCCAGCAGCTTCTTCAGCAGTATAACGGGTATCATCTTTTTTCTTCGGTAAGCGGATTTTCTTTTTACCAAATTTAATAATAGGAGCCCAGCGGTCATTTTCCACAGAAATATTTTCTTCTTCCCAACGGTGGATATATCGGTTCTCTTCTTTTTTTACTTTGGCATCAATCAGTTCATCCATTTCTGTCTGGGTAAGATTGTCAAAATCATACCGCTTCGGAACATTGATAAACATGCCATCCCATTTTATATATGGGCCAAATCTTCCCTTGCCCTTAATGATTGGTTTTTGATCATATGTACCAACAGGTGCATCAGCAATTTGTTTTTGTTTGATATGTTCAACGGCAGTATCCAAATCTATTGTTTGCAGATCTGTTCCTCTTGGTAATGAAATAAATTCATCACCCCATTTTACATAAGGACCAAACCTCCCCACATTCACAGACACTTCTTTTTCTTTATACAAGCCCATGCTGCCCTGTGCACCAAAGAGATTCATCGCTTCTTCAAAAGTGATGGTCTCAATACTTTGTCCCGTAGGTATTTTGGCAAATCTTGGTTTCTCTTCGTCATCAGCCACACCAATCTGTATCATGGCACCATATCTTCCCATTCTTGCCACCACTGGTTTACCGCTTTCAGGATCTACACCTAATTCTCTTTCACCTTTTATACGTTCTGCATTTTCAATGGTGTTCTCAACATCTTTTTTAAATGGAATATAAAAATCGTCGATCATTTTGTTCCACTTCATTTTTCCTTCTGCCACTTCATCAAACTCTCCTTCAATTTTTGCAGTGAAACCGTAATCCATGATGTCGTCGAAATACTGTTTCAGGAAATCGGTAACCACTAATCCAAGATCAGATGGAAACAGTTTTGATTTTTCTGCTCCTGTGTTTTCCTGCTGCATTACCTTGCTCACATTATCTTTCTGCAACTTGTACACTCTGAAATCTCTGCGGGTTCCTTCCTTATCTCTTTTCTCTACATAGCCTCTTTTTAAAACGGTAGAAATAGTTGGTGCATACGTAGAAGGTCGGCCTATTCCCAATTCTTCTAATTTTTTTACCAATGAAGCTTCCGTATATCTTGCGGGTGGACGACTGAAACGTTCCGTCGCTTTCATTTCTTTCAATGGCAATTGCTGACCAACAGTTAATGGAGGCAACATTCCTTCATTCGCATCTTCTTCCAGTTCATCTTCATCTTTATCTTCTCTGTACACCTTTAAAAATCCGTCAAACTTCAATACTTCGCCGGATGCTGTCAGTTCTTCCTTGTTAGTAGAAATAGAAATTTTCGCAGTTGTCTTTTCCAATTCTGCATCTGCCATCTGGCTGGCCATTGTTCTTTTCCAGATCAGCTCATACAATCGTACCCATTCCTGTTCAGGAATTGAGGCGTTGCTTGCATAAGTTGGTCGTATTGCTTCGTGGGCTTCCTGTGCATTTTCATTCTTGTTTTTGTACTTGCGGAACTGGTGGTATTTTTCGCCATACATACTTTTCACCGTGTTGGTAATATCACCCAAAGCTGTATTACTCAGGTTCACACTGTCGGTACGCATATATGTTATATATCCATTTTCGTACAACTTTTGTGCAATTTGCATGGTTCTGGCCACACCATATCCCATTTTTCTTGAGGCTTCCTGTTGCAAAGTAGATGTAGTAAATGGCGGGGCAGGAGTTCTTTTACCCGGCTTTACCTGTATGTCATTTACTTTATAATCGGCACCAATACAGCTTTTCAAAAAAGCTTCAGCATCATCAGCTGCATTCTGTTTTTTGCCTTCGGCAGAAAAAGTTACTGTTTTATCAGAAACATCTTTCGCTGTAAATAAGCCTTCTATCTTAAATGTACTTACTGTGGTAAATGCATTGATTTCTCTTTCTCTTTCAGCAATTATTCTTACGGCCACACTTTGCACACGGCCTGCACTCAGGTTATTCCGCATACTCATTTTGCGCCAGAGAATCGGGCTAAGTTCAAAACCAACGATCCTGTCCAGAATTCTTCTTGCTTGCTGTGCCATTACCAGGTTCATATCCAAAAGCCGTGGATTTTCTACTGCAGCTTTTATGGCCGGCTTGGTAATCTCATGAAAAACGATACGTTTTGTCTTTTTCGGATCAAGACCCAGCACTTCACACAAATGCCAGCTGATGGCTTCACCTTCACGGTCCTCATCCGTTGCCAGCCATACTTCCTCACTTTTGCCCGCCAGTTTTTTCAGTTCGGCAACCACCTTTTCTTTTTCGGGGGGCACAATATAAGTAGGTTCAAAATTTTTCTCCAGATCAATGCCCATACCGGCTTTTTGCAGGTCACGGATATGCCCAAAACAGCTCTTCACCTGGAAATCACTCCCAAGGATTTTCTCGATCGTTTTCGCTTTTGCCGGACTCTCAACTATCAGTAAATTCTTTGCCATAAAGGATACAATATTATATAGTACAACTGCTTTTCAGCCGCCGCAAGTTAGGACAAGAATAATAAAAATTTTTTTAATCCCAGCTTTTGTTCCCTGATCAGCTTCCGTTGCGACGCTCCGTTAAAGGTTCTGTTCATTGCTCAGCAGGAGGGAAATACAGTGGGAAATAGTTTAAAAAGGGCTCTAAATTTTGAACCACATAGGCAGATAGAACACATTAGAAAATGCCACATAGAATAAGTTGGCAGAGTTTATTTTCTGAACTTCGTAGAGGTGTTATGTAAGTAGAAAATATCAATTATGATATTTTTAGCCCCATCGGGGCGATATATTTTACATATCGCTCCTACGGAGCTCAATAAGAAATGAAATATTTTTTTTACTGACATTTTGCCTCCCGAAAGATCGGGACAGGCTCTCTGGGGCTATGAGTTTTCAAAAGAACATAAACTTCGTCTGTACATAGAGTAGTATTCTATGTGAATTCCTATGTTTCTACTCTATCAATCCCGAAACTATCGGGACAAGTTGTGGTTCAAAAAACTTAAAGCTTACTCTTAAAGAAAGCAGCAATCTTTTCAGCCCACCTTTTGTATTCCTTACCAGACGGATGTAACCCATCAGCAGCTACTAAAGAGTTATCAGTCGCCGCTTCCCTTGTCCATGAAGTAATATCAATATAGTGTACATTATATTGTAAAGTAATTTGCTTAGCTGCGGCATTATAAGCATCAATTTCTCTGGCTATCTGTGCTCTATCTCTACCAGTTGCAAAAGGAGTAACACCCCAATCGGGGATAGATAATACTAAAACCTTTCCAGCTTTATTTCCAGCATATAGTATAGCCTTTTTTAATAATGCTTCGAATTGAGGTTTATAATCATCAACTGTTCTTCCTCGATATTGATCATTAACTCCGATAAGTAATGAAACAAAATCATAGGAAGAATTTAGTGGACTACTTGTATTTGCTACTACAATTCCAGTTTCAAGTTCATCGGTAGTCCACCCGGTTTTAGCAATAATGCGGGATGCAGAAAAAGGTTTTGCATCGTTAAGCATCATGCTTACTACCCGATTAGGAAAATTTTCAGTTTCGGGCACACTTTGACCAATCGTATAAGAATCTCCTAAGGCGAGATAAGTATATTTCTTTTCAGTTATAGGAGTTGGTGTAACGTTCATATTATTTCTTTTAAAATCCTTATTGCAGGAGCTATTCAGTGTAAAGAAAAACAATATTGGTAATAATAATCTCATAAAAAACTAACAATTAAATTGACTACTTTGTTGTCCCTGTAAATACGTCGATGCCCTAATCCATTTGTAATTACGAATTCAACGTTCGGATAGTTTGAT
>JBBSJN010000106.1:0-9927 GCA_038257235.1 Chitinophagales bacterium | reverse complement strand
GATGCCATGCAGGGTTGGAAAAGCTTTATTCCGACCGAAAAGAAAATTGAATACATTAATTCATTATTGAAAGTTGGATTTGATACTATTGATTTTGGAAGTTTTGTGTCACCGAAAGCTATTCCGCAGATGGCAGATACATCTGAAGTAATATCCAAAATCGAAATTCCAAATTCCAATACGAAGTTGCTGGCCATTATTGCGAATTACAGAGGCGCAGAATCTGCGGTTATTTTTGATGAGATTAGTTTTCTCGGTTTTCCTTTTTCTGTTTCAGAAACCTTTCAGCAACGAAATACTAATTCTTCCATAGAACAATCGCTGGAAAGGTTAGAGGAGATTCAAAACCTTTGTATCAAAACCGGTAAAGAACTGGTTGTTTATATTTCTATGGGTTTTGGAAATCCATATGGTGATTTGTATGATGAAGACCTTGTTTTTGAATGGGTAAATAAATTGGTGGCAATGGATATAGAGATTATTTCATTAGCCGATACAGTTGGTGTGGCAACACCGGAACAGGTTTATGAGGTGACAAGCTATTTGATTGAATCGTTGCCGGGACCTGAGATAGGTGTTCACTTACATTCTACTCCGGAAAACTGGCAGGAAAAACTGGAAGCTGCAGTTAAAGCCGGCTGTAAACGTTTTGATGGTGCTTTAAAAGGTATTGGAGGTTGCCCGATGGCAGATGATGAGTTGGTCGGCAATATGAATAGTGAGATAATGATTCAATATTTTGAGGAGAAGGAACTATTAACTCATTTAAATAAGGAGGCTTTGATTGAAAGTATTCAAATAGCGGAACAAATTTTTATATAGGCTACTATGGATTTATTGTTGAAAATTGATTTTAATAAACTTGAACCTCCGATTTCCTACGGCAATAAAATCATGTTGATTGGGTCTTGCTTTACCGAACATATTGGGAATGCTCTTGCAGAAGTTAAGTTCTCCGTTTTACAAAATCCTAACGGAATTCTTTTCGGACCTGACAGTGTTTGTAAAAGCTTATTTTCTTATATCAGCAATAAAAAATACACAAAACAGGATTTATTTCAATCGAACGAAATATGGAACAGTTGGCAGCATCATAGCCGGTATTCTAATATTGATGCGGATGTAGCGGTCAACATTATAAATGAGTCACAACAAAAGGCTCATGATTTTTTACGAAAAGCAGATTGGCTTATAATTACTTTAGGTTCTTCGTTTTCTTACAGGTTAACGCATCATGCAAATCTTGCTTCAGAATCTATTAGTAACGGAGTAGCCAATTGCCACAGAGCTCCGGCAAACTGGTTTGAGAAAGATATGTTGACGATAGATGAATCAAGTTCAATGCTTGAAGATTGTTTGAAAAAGTTGAAGATATTTAATCCAAATCTGAAATTTATTTTTACGGTAAGCCCTGTACGCCATATCAGAGATGGAGTAGTGGAGAATAACAGAAGCAAGGCCAGGTTGATAGAAGCGGTTCATTTTATCACAACAAAGTTTGAATCGGCTTATTATTTTCCTGCATATGAATTGGTGATTGATGTGCTGCGGGATTACCGTTTTTATGATATTGATCTGGTGCATCCAAATTATTCAGCCACTGAATTTGTACTGGAAAAATTTGCTGAGAGTTGTATTGATGAAAAATCAAGAGAGCTAATGCAGGAAATAAGGAAAATAGTAATTGCCAGAAAGCATAAAGCATTTCAACCGGCAACAAAAGCACATCAACAGTTTTTAATGGCTCATTTTGAAAAAGCAAAAGAGTTACAATTAAAATATCCTTTTTTAGATATTGGAGAGGAGATTACTTATTTTTCACAAACCTAAATAAATGTGGTTCGTTACTATCGTTTATTGGTTATTTTTTTTTATTTCCCTTTCTAATCGCCCATATGATTTGCAAGAATGAAGCAGGGTAGCTTTACTCTTCTCTTTTCCTCTTTCCCTCCTTTAATCTCTTAGCTCAATGTATTCTATCACCTCGTACTTCCAGATTTTTTATTATTTCTGATTCAAAGTCCAACCACTCTTTCCAGCGGCGGCGAACTTTTTCTTTGTCAATGTATGTTTCAGCCAATTCGATGAACAAAGTATAATGTCCTGCTTCACTTTCCATAAATCGACGATAGAATTTTTGCATATAAGGATCGTTCAAGCCTTCGCTTAATCTTTTGAAACGTTCGCAGCTTCTGGCTTCAATCAACGCCATAGTCAAAAGCTGATCAAGTAAGCGGTCTTCCAATGCTCCACCTTTATGTTGAAACTCCAATAATGCATTTACATATTCATCTTTTCGCTGCTTGCCGAGTTTTAGCTTTCTTTTGTTTATTTCTGCTAATACTAACCTGAAATGTCCCCATTCTTCTGTTACAATTGGAGAAAGTTCCTCTACCAGTTTTTCCCTGTCACTATATCTTTGAATCAGGGAAATACAGGTATTCGCTGCTTTTTGCTCACACCAGGCATGGTCTGTCAATATCTCAGCCAACGATATTTCGGCTAGGTTTACCCATCTTGGATCGGTTGGCAGTTGAAGGCCGAGTATGCTTTTTGTGTCCTGAGAAAGTTCCATCGGCCAAAATTATAGTTATAGGCTGAAAATCAGTGAAAATGAAGAGAAATTGATACAAAAAAGTGGTGAAAAGCTTTTGCTGTTATCCTTATCTGCCTTACCTTTGCCGACTTAATAACAGATGAAAAAACTGGATGAAATTTTAAAATTTAAAAGATGCCTTTAACTAAAGAAAAAAAATCAGAAGTTATTACTGCCTTTGGTGGTAAAACGACTAACACCGGATCTATTGAAGCACAGGTTGCTTTGTTGACTGAAAGAATCAGTCAGATCAGTACACACTTACAAGCAAACAAGAAAGATTTCTCTACGCACCGTGGAATAATGAAGTTGGTTGGTGAACGTAAAAGTTTATTGAACTACTTACAGAAGACAAACCTTACAGGGTACCGTGCTTTGATCGAAAAACTAGGATTAAGAAAGTAAGACACCCCGATCCCCTAAACGGGAGTTAGGAAAAGTCTTTTTTCAGCGTTTCTCTTACGAAAAGTAAAGAACCAACGAATTATAAATGATTATTCCCAACTTCACCCGATGTTGGGAATAACTGTTTTTAGACTATAAAACTTTCGTCTCCTTTTTTTGATTTTTCAAAATGCTCAATAGGGGACTGAATGCTGAAGAGTGCGACGTCCGCCCGGCCAGCCATTCGGACGGGCAACGGAAGCTGATAGTAACAATGCAGTTTGGTTCATAAACTTTCTATTTACTCATTATTAATTTCAAATTTATGTTGACACAACCATTACAATCAAAATTTACTATAAGAGATGGTCATGAAGTGATCATTGAATCAGGTCGTTTGGCCCGCCAGGCAGATGGTTCCGTAACTGTTCGCCAGGGAAATTGTATCATTTTAGCAACTGTTGTTGCGAATAGAGAACCAAGAGAGGGGCAAAGCTTCTTCCCGTTGTCGGTTGACTACCAGGAAAAATTTGCTGCTGCAGGTCGTATTCCAGGATCTTTCTTCAAAAGAGAAGCAAGATTGAACGATTATGAAATCCTTACATCAAGATTAATTGATAGGGCACTTCGTCCTTTGTTCCCTGAAGATTATTTATGTGATGTACAGGTATTGGTATCGTTGGTTAGCAGCGATGCGGAAGTAATGCCCGATGCATTAGCTTGTTTAGCAGCATCTGCTGCATTAGCTGTTTCTGATATTCCTATCCAGGAAATTATTTCTGAGGTAAGAGTAGCAAGGGTGGAAGGTGAATTCATCATCAATCCGACGAGAACAGAAATATCAAAAGCTGATTTGAACTTTATCATCGCCGCAACAGATAAGAATATCATGATGGTGGAAGGTGAAGCAAATGAATGCTCTGAAGAAGATTTGGTGAAAGTGATCGAACTTGGACATGAGGCGATTAAAGTTCAGGTAAAAGCACAAGAAGTATTAAGAGACTTAAAAGGCATTACTGCAAAAAGAGATTATGTAAAGCCTGAGCATAACGAAGAAGTAAGAGAAAAAGTAACTTCTTTTGGAAAGCAGAAAGTATATGAAGTAGCGAAAGGCGCATTAGCAAAATCTGACCGTTCTGAGAAATTCAAGGCGATTGGTGAGGAACTGGTGGAGCATTTGAAAACTGAGTATAAAGTAGCTGAAGGTGAAGAGCTTGATGCGAGTATTAAAAAATGGGCAAAAATATATTATAGCGATCTGCAATATTATGTAGTTAGGGATATGATCCTGAATGATAAAGTTCGTTTGGATGGTCGTAAATTAGATGAGGTTCGTCCGTTGAATATGGAAGTGGATATATTACCTTCTCCACATGGAGCAGCCTTGTTTACAAGAGGAGAAACACAGTCGCTTACAACAGTTACTTTAGGAACTGCATTAGATTCTACGCTACTTGAAAGTGCAGCGGTTTCTGATTATTCTAAATTCTATTTACATTATAATTTCCCTCCATTCTCTACTGGTGAGGTGAAGATGATGAGAGGCGTTGGTCGTCGTGAAGTTGGTCATGGTAACCTGGCAATGCGTTCATTAAAACAAATGATGCCGGGTGGAGATTTTCCTTATACGGTTCGTATAGTGAGTGATATTCTTGAATCAAACGGTTCGTCTTCGATGGCGACAGTTTGTGCAGGTTCATTGGCCTTGATGGATGCCGGTGTAGCAATACCAAAGCATGTATCGGGTGTTGCAATGGGATTGATTAGTAAAGGAGATCAGTTTGCTGTATTAACAGATATTCTGGGTGATGAAGATCATTTGGGTGATATGGACTTTAAAGTTACCGGAACAAGGGATGGTATTTGTGGTGTACAAATGGATATTAAAGTGGATGGCTTGAGCATGGATGTAATGCGTAAGGCATTATCACAGGCAAAAGAAGGTCGTTTACATATACTGGATGCGATGTACGCAACTATATCGGAAGCAAGAAATGATGTGAAGCCTCATGCACCAAGAATGGTGAAGTTGTTTATTGACAAAGAATTCATCGGTGCTGTAATCGGGCCAGGTGGTAAAGTGATACAGGAAATTCAAAGAGAGACTGGTACAACTATCAATCTTGAAGAAAAGAACAATCTGGGTGAGATCGCCATCTTTAGTACGAATAAAGACGGGGTAGAGAAAGCAGTTTCTTGGATCAAAGGAATTGTTGCCGTGCCACAGGTTGGTGATGTATATGAAGCAACAGTAAAATCAATCATGCCGTTTGGAGCTTTTGTTGAGTTCCTTCCCGGTAAGCAAGGGTTGGTGCACATTAGTGAAGTGAGCTGGAAACGTTTGGAGACATTGGACGGAATTGTAAGAGAAGGTGATATGATGAAAGTGAAATTGATCGGTACAGATCCAAAATCTGGTAAATTTAAATTGTCGAGAAAGATCCTGATCCCGAAACCGGATGCACAGGGTCAGCCGCAACAAGAAGAAAATAATTAAAAATAAAACCCTGAGCAATCGGGTTTTTTTGTTTGCATTATGAAACACTCGATTCTGGTTGAGTTTTTTTCCAGCAAAGTTTCCTGAAGTGGATGTTGATTAGAAGAATTATTTTCCAACTTTGCAAATAGGACGAGCTCCCATTTGCGCACCTTCGTTTTGCTGGGTGTAAGAGAAGAAAGATTTGTTACAAAAGTGAAACTGGAACTGGGTGAAACTACTTTACTACCGTTTTCCGCCGGGCTTGCCGTGTGTATGTAAACACCTCTTTCTGTTATTGAAGCGCCGCCATCGTTGGTAATTATTCCGTTTGCAAGAGCTGAATTATCAGTTATAGTAGTTATTGAAACGGTACCAAGAGTTGGAGTTGTTATGGTTGGAACGGGGTTAGGGGTAGTGCCTGTTTTTCCACAGCCAAATATAGAAAAACAAGCAATAAAAAAGACTGTATATCCGACAGTCCTTTTTTTGAGTTTCGGTGTTACTTTTCTAAAAGTACAATGTTATTTTCAGGAAAAGAATTATTCTGGCTTTAGGGTTTGAAAGAGAACGATATAAACGAAAAGGTAGACATTGCTGGGACGAATGTCATACCGGGCTTGACCCCGTTTCAAGAACGGGGCAGGCTCCGGTATCTTTTTCAATTTTGTGTGAGGTATCATAATATTTAAATTCTAATAATTTTAGGGATAGATGCCGGGTCGAGCCCGGCAAGACATACAAGTATTGCATTATTTTAAATCCTGTTTAAGCTTAAATTAAAAAATGTAACTTTAATTCATGAAAGAACTCTCTTCATATATTTCTATCAACCCGGAAATAAGATTTGGAAAGCCTTGTATAAAAGGTACAAGGATTTCTGTTTCAGATATTTTACAATGGCTAGCCTCAGGAATGACAAATGCTCAGATACTCGAGGATTATCCTTCTTTAAAAGAAGAGCACATACTTGCATCTCTTTCATTTGCCGCTAATCGTGAAGCAATGATTAAAATTATTGCCGCTTAAATTATGAAGCTGTTACTTGATGCCAATATTTCCTGGCGGTTGGTTGCCAGATTAAAAAATCATTTTGAAAATTGTTTTCATGTTGATCATATTGGCTTAGCTGTTCCTGCCAAGGATACAGAAATATGGTCTTATGCTAATGAAAATAGTTGCATCATTAAATCCAATGATGATGATTTTCTAAACTTTGCAAATATAAATGGATTCCCTCCTAATGTTGTTTTATTGCGAACTGGCAATCAAAGCAACTCATATATTGAAGAGTTGCTGATAACCCACAAGAAAGATATAGCAGAATTAGCAAGTTCTGACGATTATGGATTTTTAGAAGTTTTCTGATAAGACAATTTTTCTCAAGAAGTTTATATGCCAGATTACATTCAAATAGACTTTCAACAAATTTCATCCGAACAATCTGATATATTGTTGGCACAACTAAGTTCCATCGGTTTTGAAGGCTTTGAAGAAGAAGAGAATACTTTAAAGGCATTTATTCCTTCAACAGATTTCGATGAAGCTTTATTAAAAGAAATTACTTCTACACATAATCTTTCATTTACTCAATCAATAATTGAAGAAACCAACTGGAATGCAGTTTGGGAATCTAATTTTGATCCTGTTATTGTTGATGATTTTGTTGGTATAAGAGCAGATTTCCATAAGCCAATAAAAGGAGTGGAGCATGAAATAATCATCACTCCTAAAATGAGTTTTGGAACAGGTCATCATGCAACAACTTATATGATGATTCAAGAAATGCGGAATATTGATCTTACAAATAAAACTGTTTTTGATTTTGGTACAGGAACAGGTGTATTAGCAATTCTTGCTGAAAAGCTGGGAGCAAAAAATGTGTTTGCTGTTGATAATGATGAATGGAGCATAACTAATGCCACTGAAAACCGAGACAAAAATAATGGCACAATAATTGAAATTAAAAAAACTGATGATGCAGGCACTGGAAATCAGTACGACATTATTCTTGCTAATATAAATAAGAATGTTATACTTGATAATATGTCAAATCTTTCGCAGCAATTATTACCCGACGGAATATTACTACTAAGTGGTTTATTGGCAGAAGATGAAACTGAAATTGTAGAAGCAGCGGCCATGTATCAATTAAAACTGATAAAGAAAACTAAGCGAAACAACTGGGTAGCTATAATGTTTACTTATTAACTTGAAATTAGTAATACATCAAATTAATGTTACCCCAAACTGTTTTTTCGTATTTTGTGGCTCCCTAAAGGGGTAATATGAACGAACTTTTATTAATCATTCTGGCTTATCTGATTGGCAGCATTCCTACTTCTGTATGGGTGAGTAAGCATTTTTTCGACATAGACATCCGTGACTATGGCAGTGGAAATGCGGGTGCCACCAATACTTACAGAGTGCTTGGTCCTAAATGGGGAACCATTGTGATGATAGTGGATATGGTAAAAGGAGTTGTCGCTGTCAAACTTGCATTACTGCTACCTGAATACGCAGATAGCGAAGTCAATTTGCAGAACTTACAAACACTATTAGGTCTTGCGGCGGTTATCGGTCATATATTCCCAATATGGGCTGATTTCAAAGGAGGAAAAGGGGTGGCCACTTTATTTGGGTTAGTGTTGGGCATTTCCCCATGGACAGCGATCAGTTGTGTGGGTATTTTTGCATTGGTACTTTATCTTACAAGATTCGTTTCATTAAGTTCAATTTTAGCAAGTATTGCATTCCCGGTTTTTATTCTAATAATTTTTAATGTTGATAACCCGGCTTACCGTGTATTTGCCATAGCTGTGGCATTAATGGTATTATTAACGCACCAAAAGAATATTGGCCGCCTGATCAGAGGTGATGAAAGCAAAGTGCCAATCTTAAAAAACAGGGATCGCCGCCGGCAGCGTAGAAAAGAATCCCGGATGAATGATTGATGTTGTCTACTTTTCATATTCTCTACATAAATAGCATGAAATAACTTTTCTAAAGGCAATATTTTTACCATTATGCTTTTTCTGGTATAATGATTGAATTACATAAAAAAACATTTTATTATGATTAAGAAAATAGCCTCATTTTTTGTGCTTGCATCGCTTTTAATTGCATGCTCAAAAAATGCATTGACAGGGAAGAGCCAGCTTACATTATTGCCAGAATCAGAATTGCAGACTATGGCAACAAATGAATACCAACAGTTTTTATCTTCTAACAAAGTTGTGTCAACATCTAACAACAGGGATGCTGAGATGGTAAGAAGAGTAGGGCAAAGAATTACCCAAGCTGTTGAAACCTATTATGCAAATAATGGTCTTTCGGAGAAATTAAACGGTTTTAAGTGGGAATATAACCTGGTAGAAGATAAAGCAGTTAATGCCTGGTGCATGCCGGGAGGGAAAATAGTTGTTTATACAGGCATTCTGCCGATTACTCAAAATGAAGCGGCTTTGGCAGCAGTAATCGGGCATGAAGTTTCTCATGCATTATTACAACACGGTAATCAGCGGATGAGCCAGGGATTACTCGCTACGGTTGGGCAAGTAGCTTTAGCTGTTGCTGTTGCTAATAAACCCCAAGAAACGCAAAATCTTTTTCTAGGAGCCTATGGTGCAGGAGCTCAGGTAGGTGTTTTACTTCCTTTTTCCCGTAAACATGAACTTGAAGCTGACCGATATGGTTTGATCTGGACAGCAATGGCAGGTTATAACCCGGAAGAAGCAGTTCATTTATGGGAGAGGATGGAACAAGCTTCAAACGGGCAAAAACCACCTGAGTTCTTAAGTACTCACCCAACTGAAGGCAGACGAATAGAGCAGATTAAAAAATATTTACCAGAAGCAATGAAATATTACAAACCAGTTAGAAAATAATATATAATTCAGTTAGTAACTTTTCAAGCTTACACCTATACTTTATCACTTATTCAGATAAAGTGTAGGTGTTTGTCTTATAATATGTAGGGTTTCAATTCAACTTCCATTTTCTGGCATTAATTCTTTAAATAGTGGAGATATTTATTTGCTATAAGAAAAACTATGATATTCCTGTCCAGGCAGAAGAGTGACATTTATATCTTTCCTGTATTGATGTGTTAGATTTCGTTGTTGCCAACAAGGATTAAACTGATCTAACAATTCCACTTTCACAAATCTTCAGCTTTTTTGCATCCCTAATCTTTTATTTTTTTATCCTGCATCTTTCTTTGAAGTAGGGTAGATCATCATTACCTTATTTCTCCAAATATTTTAACTCAACAAACCATAGATCTGGGAACTGATCACTATAAAAATTTATAAAAAAACAAACTAATATAATTAGTTTACATAAAAATTTATAAACAGTATAATTACTAAAAAATTACGTTATTATAATAAATGTAAGATGCTTATATATAAGATATAATAGTATGATATTTATAATTATAATTTTAAATTATATACTATAAAACGGATAT
>JBBSJN010000105.1:0-10030 GCA_038257235.1 Chitinophagales bacterium | reverse complement strand
GAGAAAGAATTGCATCCAACTTAATATCATTATTAGAAATATTTCCAATACATGTTCCAGAGTTTGGTTGTCTTGCTATTGCAATAGCCCTTCTGCCTGGACTATTACTTACACCAATTAGAGGCCGAACAGATGCCCAATAAACTGAATCTTTTGACAAGCCACTGAAAGTATAAGTAAAAGTAGAATTAGATACTGTTGCAATAGTTGTCATTTCTTCACCACGCAGCAGCATTACTTCATAAGCTGTTGCTGCCGGCTCAGCCGTCCAATCAATAGAAAAATATCCTTCGCATTGTATGGCTGATAAACTTGCAGTAATTGTATCACTAATTACAAATGGAAGGCTTGTACTTGAAAGTCCGGTTCCATTTCTTGAAATTCTGACTCTTGCCTGATCAGTTGTTACAGCTGGCAATACAAACCACTGATTTGGATTTGGAGTAGTATAGAAATATAATCTCTTGTTTGCTTCAATATTATTATTAAGCAAAATCCAGTTCGATCCATTGTCTACAGTATATTCTAATGTAAAGTTATTTTGAGGATCGCCATAAGAATCCCAGCGTACAATCATATTATCTCCATGTAAATAAGTTTCTCCACCAAATGGAGCAACCAATTTTGTTTCAATTGGCACTAAATCATATACTAGAAAATATTCCTGTGTTGGATTTTGAGTAATATTTGTAGATTTTACTTTAAAGGTATAATTACCATCAACAGGATTTTTAATAACTACCTGTTCAATGTTGTTGATATTATCAATTCCATTATATGCATTAGTATTAACCTGACTAAATGCTGTATCTAAAATTAAAGGCAAAATGGTAGTAGCTGTTGGTGTTACAACTTCCAGATCGAGATTATTCACTAAAGTTTGATATGAAACCGGGGCCGCCGCAGGATCATTCCAATACAACATGACTTTTAATTCCGCTATTCCTGGTGGAACAGAAATTGTTGTGTCACTAATATTTGCGCCAGCAGCAATGATACGAGTTACAAACCTGTTATTCTCAAGCATATCAACTGCTCTGGAAAAATTGGCAACACCGAAACCATGTTTAAAATCCGGGCCAGGATTACCCCAATCATCACCACTATTACATACCAATGCCTTCATTAATCCGTTCTTTGGATTTACTCCGGCATTTTGCAACTTGTACTTCTCATACAATAAGGCTAATCCACCTGCAATAGCTGGGGAAGCCATACTCGTACCTGTATTTTCACCATACCATTGAGAAGGCACAGTTGATTCAATCCATGAACCGATAGAAACTATTTCTGGCTTTATTCTCCCATCTCTTACGGGACCACGACTTGATCCACCAAGGAGTTCTCCAATAGGTGTTGCATTTCCAACTGAAATAATATTCTTTGCAGATTGATACCCCCCCAAAACAGTTCTGAAACCTAGGGCAAAAGGAGCACAACTTTTTGTTCCTGAATTACCAGCAGCAAAAACTGTTTGCAGGTTTGCCAAATTGATGGCCTGCAAATCAAGAATCCTTGAATTAAGATCATATACTCCAAAAGTATTACAATCAGATACATCTTCTCCGTAAGAATTGTTTGTTATTACCATTCCATAATCTGTAACATAAGCGGGAGCATTTGAAATCACTTTACTAAAGACCTGGCTAATGATGTTGGACTTAGGCGCAAATCCTGTTCTTACTTCATTAACGATTCCAGCACCACCTACAATTCCTGCCACATGAGTTCCATGATAATTATATGGAGCATCTGCTCTATTAATTAAACGATTTGTAAAATCAACATGTAATTGAAAATCTGCATTGTCTCCGACCCCTACTACTACTTCACCTCCTTTTAAATTCTTACCTCCCTGACTTATCGGAGCAGTTAAAATTGATGCTCTGACTCCATCTCTTCCCCAATTTGTCCAGAAAGGACTTAGTGGTTGATCTTTTCCTGGAACAGATTCTACATATTCAATAAATGGCAACAATGCCAATTCAGATAACCGCTGTGTAGAAACTCTTACTGAAATAATTCTGTAGTCTTTAAATTCAGAACTGAGAATATCAAAACTTTTATTCTTTATTTCATTTATAACCGTCTCAAATAAATATGACTTAGGGAAACTGATTCGTACATCAACAGTTCCTACTACCTGCACAGCCGAAGGACGAAAATTTCCAACAGCCAGATCAACGGACATTTTTTGAAAAGCTGTTAACTCCACAATACCCCTTGCATTAGCTTGAGAAATTGATGCAAAATCAATATTTCCGCTTATAGTAGCCGTGTAAGCATTATTAGGCACATAATCCAATAACTCAATACCTGATTGCAACAATTGTTGCCTTTCTATTTGTGTAGGAATTTTTTCAAACTGGATAATGACAAATGACTTTTCATTACTTCGGGATAAAGAACTATTGAATTCATTAATTTTTTCTGCTGTAATATTTTTCTCAGGTACAATCGTCCCGGATTTCAATAAAAGAGAATAACGGGAATCACTTTCAGATTGTGGGGTAGAAATTTGTGCCAGTGAAGAAAAACTCACAAGCAGGCAGAACGTTATCAGGGGAATTGGATTGAATCTCATACCGAATTTTAAAGTATTAAAAGTAACACAAAAAAGCTGAAAAAGCCAATCCTGTTAAGGATTTGAGAGAGATACGTATAAACTATTACTGAGGGATTTTGGCAGAAGAAAAACAAAAGTTATGCATGGATTGTAAAAACCGGTGCATTTCTTCCATACTATTCATATTATTGGCAATCAGCATAAACAATTTACCTGTCTGTTTCAACTTTGCTTTATTAGTTCCTGTTTGCAAAAATTCAATGATCTTCTGGAATGTATCTGATTCAAAATATGGTGAATCAGCCCGGTTGATAAAGAAACAACGCTGGGTTTTATCTTTCAACGACATTTTTTCGAAACCGAGAGCAACTGCCAGTTTTCGGCAACGTACGGTAATAAATAGATCTTCTACCTGTTGTGGCACAGGCCCAAACCTGTCATGCAATTCCTGCTTCATCAATTCAAGGTCTTCTTCTGTTTCGGAATTATCCAACCGCTGATATAAGGATAAACGTTCTGTGATACTTTCCACATAATCATCAGGAATTAAAATTTCCAGATCAGTATCAATGGTACAATCCTGCACAAAATCGTCCTGCTTTGCAATTTCTTCTTTGAATAATTCTTTAAATTCTGTTCGCTTTAATTCACGGATGGCTTCATCAAGAATTTTTTGATACATTTCAAAACCTATTTCCGCCATAAAACCGCTTTGCTCTCCGCCCAGCATATTTCCTGCTCCACGAATGTCCAGATCTCTCATGGCTATTTGAAATCCACTTCCCAGTTCACTATGCTGCTCCAATGTTTGTAATCTTTTTTTAGAATCATTGGGTAATGTACTCATTGGGGGAGCCATTAAGTAGCAAAAAGCTTTTTTATTACTTCTACCAACTCTTCCTCTAAGCTGGTGCAGATCACTTAAACCAAACTGATGCGCATTGTTAACGATGATGGTGTTTACATTCGGAATATCAACACCGCTTTCCACGATATTTGTTGAAACAAGCACATCATACTTCCTATCAATGAAATCAAATATCCTTTCTTCCAGGAGATGACCTTCCATTTGACCATGAGCATAGCCAATACTTAGATCAGGACAGAGGCCCTGAATAATAGATGCCATTTCTGCCAAACCTGCAATACGGTTATAAATAAAGAAGACCTGCCCACCTCTTTCCGTTTCAAAATAAATTGCTTCACGAATGAAATCTTCATTGTACACCTGCACTTCTGTCTGAATCGGTTGACGGTTAGGTGGCGGTGTATTCATAATACTGAGATCCCTTGCACCCATCAGAGAGAATTGTAATGTTCTGGGGATTGGCGTTGCCGTCAAGGTTAAACAATCAACTGCTGTGCGTAACGTTTTAATTTTTTCTTTATGCCCTACCCCAAATTTTTGTTCCTCATCCACCACCAGCAAACCGAGATCTTTAAACTTTACATCTTTTGCCAATAAACCATGTGTGCCAATTATAATATCAACTTTTCCTTCTTCTACTTTTTTCAGTGTTTCCTTTTTTTCTTTGGCCGATTTAAATCGGTTGATATAATCAACCGTTACCGGAAAATCTTTCAGCCTTTCTTTGAAAGTCTGGTAATGCTGAAAAGCTAAGATCGTAGTAGGCACTAATATAGCGGCCTGCTTACCATCTAAATTGGTTTTGAATGCAGCCCGTATAGCAATTTCTGTTTTTCCAAAGCCCACATCACCACAAACCAATCTATCCATTGGTGAAGGAGATTCCATATCTTTTTTCACATCTGCTGTTGCTTTGCTTTGGTCGGGAGTATCTTCATAAATAAAAGAGGCTTCCAGCTCTGTCTGCATATAATTATCCGGTGTATGCTGAAATCCTTCCTGTGCTTTTCGCTTAGCGTATAACTTGATCAGGTCAAAGGCAATTTCTTTAACTTTTATTTTCGTTTTCTCTTTTAATCTATTCCATACATCACTTCCCAGTTTGTTTACTTTAGGCACACTTCCATCTTTACCGGTGTACTTTGCAATCTTGTGAAGGCTGTTGATATTAACATAGAGAATATCTGTGTCTTTATAAATTAAACGTACAGCTTCCTGCATTCTGCCATTCACATCCAGTTTCTGCAAGCCGCTGAAAATTCCAACGCCATGATCAAGATGGGTTACAAAATCTCCCGGTTGTAATTCCCGCAGAGTTCGCAAGGTTAATGCCTTGTTCTTATTATAGGCCTGCTTTACTTTATACTTATGATAACGTTGAAATATCTGGTGATCGGTATAACAAACCACTTTCAGGTCTTCATCTATAAACCCTTCGTGTATAGATGAAGTGATAGGATTAAAAACAATCTCTGCTTTCAGGTCGTCAAAAATACTTTGCAGTCTTTCTAGCTGTTTTGGGTTTTCAGCGAATATGTTAAGCTGAAACTTTTTTGCTTCCCAGGCTTTCAAATCCTTTATCAATAATTCGAACTGGCGGTTAAATGCAGGCTGTTCCTTTGTGTTGAATTCAATTTCAAAATTTGCCTTGTAGGACTGGAAACCAAACTCTACCAAATGCTTTTTCTCCAGTTCGATATTGAAACTATGGGACGAAATAAAATCATTCACACTTACATCTTTCTTTACAAGCTTATCTTCCAAATCCTGTCTTTCCTTTTTTCCTGACAGTTTCAGATCCTCCTGAATTTGCAAAAAAGCTTTCACTTCATCATCACCATCTTTTATCTTCTCATTGCAAAGTTCATAATCCTGCAACCAGACAACTGTGTTCTCCGGAAGAAATTCAAACAAAGAAATTCTTTCTTCACTGGTGAACTGTGTATCTACATTCGGAATGATGGTTACCTGCAACAATTTCCTTTCACTCAATTGTGTTTCCGGATCTACAATACGAATGGAATCAACATCATTTCCAAATAATTCAATCCTGTAAGGTTTCTCATTTCCGAAAGAATAAATATCAAGAATCCCTCCCCGTATGGCAAATTGTCCTGGCTCATACACAAAATCGGTTCTTTCAAATCCATAGTCAGATAATTTCAACAACAACTGCTCCACATTTAATGCAGAGCCGGATTTGATATGAATAATATTGGCAGAAAGTGTTTCTGGTAAAACCACTTTTTCAAAAATGGCTTCCGGATAAGTAATAACAACTTTTTTATTACCACCTGTGTTGATCTTGATTAAAGCTTCTGTTCTCAACATTACATGAGAAGCATTCAACAACTGATAATTCTTCCTGTTCTTAAAAGAAGAAGGGAAATAAAAAAGGTCCAATGCCCCCGTCAGATTTTCCAGTGTATTATGAAAATAAGCCGCTTCTTCAGCATCATTTAAAATGATCAGATGATTGAGTTGCGAACAGGCATCGTGACCGAGTGTAGCGGCTACCACAAACTGTGATGAGCTTCCCTGTAAATTCTTTAAGCTGATTTTTTGAGTTGGGGCAATAGTCAACCTGTCCGCCAGTTGAAAAAGGCGGGGGTTATTTTGATACATTTCCAACAAATCCTTTGCACCCATGTGAGGCGCAAATATACTTCAACTTTAAAATTGTTATTATATTAATTCCGGAATTAAAAACAGTAACCGTGAAATTGGTTTTATCTTTAGCAAAACCAACATTGTATGGCACTGCAACCCTGGCGAACGGGAAAAGTAATACGGATTTCAGATCACACACATAATACAAGACAGTTTTGGGTAGAAATTCCTGAACTAGATGACTTTGATTTTAAACCTGGCCAGTTTGTAACACTGGATTTGCCCATTCATGAAAAACCAAACAAACGGGTACGCAGTTATTCGATTGCTTCATGGCCCGATGGCAGCAATATTTTTGAATTGCTGGTCGTACTGGCAGAACAAGGTTTGGGAACACATTTTCTTTTTGATAAAATAGTTGTTGGCAGCGAATTGACACTTCGGGGAGCACAGGGTGTTTTTGTATTGCCTGAAAAATTAGAGAAAGATATTTACCTTATTTGTACCGGCACAGGCATTGCACCTTTCAGAAGCATGATCAATTATATTCACCTTCATAATATTCCTTTTAAAAACATTCACCTGATCTATGGCTGCCGGAAAAAAGAAGATCTTTTGTACTATGATGAATTAAAAGAGCTGGAAAAGAAACTTACCGGTTTCCATTATCATCCCACACTTTCCCGCGAAGAATGGGAAGGGCATCATGGCTATGTACATCCCATTTATGAGGAGCTATGTAAGGATAAACCCGAAGCACAGTTTTTCATCTGCGGCTGGAAAGTAATGATAGATGAAGCTAAAAAAAGAATTGTGGAAATGGGTTATGATAAAAAATCAATTCATCAGGAATTGTACGGATAATTATTACCTGCTTTAATTTTAAGTGCATAAAGACCTCTTGATTTTCAAAGCTTTGTTACTATATTCGTACAAATCAATTGGCGTATGGGTGCTTCCTCACTAATTGTATTAATTATTGCTGCCATTGCCTTCTCTGGTATTGCTATTCTTGTCTCCAAACTTGTCTTAAAACCTACTACCAACAAGCAAAAAGCTGAACCCTATGAGTGTGGTATTCCCACACAGGGTAAAACATGGACACAACTGAATGTCGGCTATTATCTTTTTGCTTTAATCTTTTTAATATTTGATGTGGAACTGGTTTTTCTTTTTCCGTGGGCTGTTGTAGCAAAGGGAATGGGTTGGGTTGCTATGGTTGAAATAGTAATTTTCTTTTTTATACTCTTTATGGGATTCCTATATGCACATAAAAAAGGAGCGTTGAAATGGATGTAAAAGCCCCACCCGACCTCCCCGAAAGGGAGGCCATCAAGACACAAAGCCCACTTATTTAAAAATAAAAATTGATTGGTAAAATCAAAAATGAATAAAGACTTAACAAATGATAATGACTCTTCTCTGATCCCCCCTTCCGGGGGCGGGGGGGCTTCTCATTCGGAAGGCAAGGCTTCGTTTCCCGGAGAAATTCAAGAATTACCCGGCGGTGGAATTGTGTTAAGCAAACTCGACGACATCATCAATTGGGCAAGATCCAACTCACTATGGCCGCTTACGTTTGCTACCAGTTGCTGCGGAATTGAAATGATGTCAACTGCCGGAGCCAAATATGATTTTTCCCGTTTTGGTTTTGAAGTGGCGAGAGCTACTCCCAGGCAGGCAGATGTAATTATTATTGCCGGAACAATTGTAAATAAAATGGCGCCTGTTTTAAAAAGATTGTACGATCAGATGGCTGATCCGAAATATGTAATTGCAATGGGAGCTTGTGCCATCAGCGGCGGGCCGTTTTTTTATAATACCTATTCGGTTGTAAAAGGTGCCGACCATGTGATACCAGTAGATGTATATGTAGCCGGTTGCCCGCCAAGGCCTGAAGCATTATTACACTCATTGATCACTTTACAACAAAAAATAAAAAGTGGGCTGACAAGAGAACAAGCCCCCAAGGTTAGTTCTAAAAAGTAAATGTTCTTATTCCCCTAAAGGGGGATTGGAAACTTCTTAAAAATTGACAAGTAATAACCTCAGAAGGTGCAGATTTAATGACGAACGAAGAACTTAAAATAAAACTTACCGAAATCCTGCCCTCTGCAACTATTGAAGATGCAGCTGCTGCTGGACCTGGTTGGCTTACTATGAATCTTGAACCGGGAGAATGGCTTGCATTAGCACAACAACTTCGAAAAGAAGAAACATTACAATTTAATTTTCTTTTCTGCCTTACCTGCATTGACTGGAAAACACACCTTACGATGGTATATCATCTCCGGTCAACTGTTTTTCATCACAATATTGTAGTAAAAGCAAAACTTGACAGGGAGAAACCTGAAATAGAAACCGTATCGCATATCTGGCGAACAGCAGAATTTCATGAAAGAGAAGTGTACGAAATGTTTGGCGTTGATTTTCTGCATCATCCTGATCTGAGATTACTGATTCTTCCTGATGGATGGGAAAGAAAAAATCCAATGCGAAAAGATTTTGAAGACCCGGTAAATATGATAAAATTATAGGCCCCCTCTAACTCCCCCGAAGGGGGAGAATAGCAAGGCACAAGGCCAACTTATTTGAAAAGTAAAAATGAATTTGTATTTGCTTTAATAAATATAAAATAACAAACGACCTTAAGCCCCTCCTTCGGAGGGGTTTGGGGAGGTCTCAAAAATGTATAGAGAAACTAAAATATTAAATTACTCTTCGGAAGCCTCCCCCTTGAGGGGAGGTTTGGAGGGGGCTGCTGAGGAGGGTGATATGATCATCAATGTAGGACCCCAACATCCTGCAACACACGGTGTATTGCACCTGGTGATTACGCTGAATGGTGAGACGATTAAAAATGTAGAACCACATCTTGGCTTTATCCACCGTTCTATCGAGAAAATGTGTGAGAGCCTTTCTTACCGTCAATTTATTTACGTTACCAGCCGGATGGATTATTTATCGGCACATATAAATAACCATGCCTGTGCACTTTGTGTGGAGCAGGGATTGCAAGTGGAGATTCCACCAAGGGCACAAGTGATAAGAGTGTTGATGGATGAACTGACAAGAATTGCATCTCATGAATTGTGGTGGGGAGCCATGGCTATGGACCTCGGTGCCTTCACTCCTTTTTTTCATGCTTTCAGAGAAAGAGAATCCATTAACGACATCATGGAAGAAACCTGCGGTGCAAGGTTGACGATGAATTATATGGTGCCCGGCGGAGTGATGCATGACCTGCATCCAAATTTTCAAAAGAGAGTTAAGGACTTTATACTATTGTATAAAAGTAAGATCCATGAATATGATGAAATGCTAACTGGCAATATTATTTTCCAGAACCGGATGAAAAATGTAGGAGTCCTTTCTGCTGAAGATGCTATTTCTTACGGATGCACCGGACCAACGGCAAGAGGCAGCGGTGTTAGTTGTGATGTACGAAAATTATATCCTTATGAAATTTATAATACACTGGAGTTTGATGAAGTGCTTGAAACCGGTGGCGATTCTTTTTCCCGTTATATGGTTCGTTTAAGAGAGATGCAACAATCTATTCGAATTATTGAACAATTGATTGATAATATTCCTGAAGGTGATTTTCAAACGAAAACAAAAGCAGTGTTGAAATTACCGAAGGGAGAATTTTATTCAAGAGTGGAAACAGCAAGGGGTGAATTGGGAGTGTATATTGTGAGTGAAGGCGCCAGTACACCGTACCGGATAAAATTCCGGTCACCGGGGTTTTCCAATCTTTCGGTGTTGAATCATATTGCAAAGGGAAGTAAGCTCGGTGATTTGGTGGCGATGATGGGAACATTGGATTTGGTGATACCGGATATTGATAGATAAACCCCCTGTCCCCCTGAAGGGGGAACTTAGGTGAAACAGTTCTTTTTTTATCATTATTTTCTAATAGGAAAACATTTTTTGCAAGATTGAATTAAACCGTTTTTTCTGTTAAAAAGTATTTAGCCCTTTAG
>JBBSJN010000104.1:0-10217 GCA_038257235.1 Chitinophagales bacterium | reverse complement strand
GCTTTGCTTCGTCTAGCTTGGCAAGAGAATCTGAAGTAAACACATCAAGAATTTTTAGTGCGATAATTATTTTATCTCCTTTTTTAAACTGACCGCTTAGAAAGTTAGGATGCTGCGGATTACGTTTTATGAACGTATCCATAAGTTGAGTTGCTACTACGCTGTCACCTTTTTTAAGTTTTGTCCAGATTTCAGAAAGGTCATACGGTGTTGAACTTTCACTGATGGGTAGATACACCGGTAAACTTCCTTCTGTTGTGAAATCAACGCTGTCTTTTATCGTTCTGGTAAAATGAACTTTAATAATATTACCAACGGCGATGCTTTGCGTATCTTTTCCACTAAACACTTTGTAAGGCATTCCGCCCGGTGTTTTACGATAGGTTGCTTTTCCACAACTGGCAGCAAAGCCAGCAATAACAAGAATAAGTAAGAGATTTTTGATCCTCATTTTTTTGATTTTTTATTGTAATTGATTTTTATTTTCAATCATCGCCTTTTTAAAATTTTCTACGGCAACTTCCAACGATTCACTGCTCCTTCCACCCGAAGCATTATAATGCCCTCCGCCTTCAAAATATTTTCGGGCAAAAGTATTGCAATCAAATTCACCTTTGCTGCGGAAGCTCCATTTTCTTTCTTCATCCCTGTCAATCACCAATGCTACCAGTTTTATTCCTTGTATGCTCTGAGGAAAATTGACCAGCCCTTCTGAATCTCCGGTTTTAATCTGGTATTTAATCAGATCGGCTTTAGGAATGGCAACCAATACCGTATTATATTCATAAAAGACTTCCATTCGGTTCAACAAAACATTTCCTGTAAACCGTAAACGGTTCTCCAAAAAATTATCAAAAAGTTTTTCATGCACTTTGCCATGATCCAGTCCTCTTGCTTTTAAATCTGCTACCAGTGTATGAACACCTGCATGTGTTGATGAAAAACGAAAAGAACCGGTATCTGCCACAACTCCTGCATAAATACATTCATTAATTTCCATTGTGATCTTATCAGCATTACCTGAGTCAACAATAAAATCATATATCATTTCACAGGTGGAACTTTTAGAAGTATCACTGATGCCGTATGTAAAAGATGCTGCATCAGGTTCCTGGTGATGGTCGATCAGTATTTTAGTACAGGTAAGTGCTTTTAATTTTTCCGTCATCGACTTTGTGCGATGAAAAATATTGAAGTCAAGACAAAACAGCCAATCAGCATTGTCCATTATAGCATCAGCCTTTGCCTTGTTTTTTTCATAATCCAAAACCTGTCTTGCACCGGGCATCCAATCTACCCAGCCAGCCCAATTGGTTGGAGAAATTACTGTAACCGCATGACCAAAACCGGCAAGAAAATGAAATAAGGCCAGGGAAGAACCCATCGCATCTGCATCTGGCTTCTGATGTGTGGTAATTACCACTTTCCGAGGCGTTGTCAGTAATGGAAATATTTCTTTTATAGCTTTCATAAAAACGGCTGCGAAGATAAGAGTTTGTTATTTGCTTGCTGATCCTTTTCTCCAAGTCAGACTTCTGTCGATAAATACTTACAACCCATCACCTGAAAACCAAAACTTTCAATACCTTTGCGGCCTTAAATAAATAAATGAATAATGAGTAACCGTACATTTACAATGATCAAGCCTGATGCTTTTAAGAATGGTCATGCCGGAGCAATTCTGGATCGCATCCTGCAGGAAGGATACAATGTCAAAGCTTTGAAGATGACAAAACTTACTCCTGAAAAAGCCGGAGAGTTTTATGCTATTCATAAAGAAAGACCTTTTTTTGGCGAACTGGTTTCTTTTATGTGTGAAGGACCAATTATTGCCGCCATTCTTGAAAAAGATAATGCGGTAGAAGATTTCAGAAAATTAATTGGTGCTACTGATCCTGCAAAGGCAGAAGCTAATACCATTCGTAAATTATATGCTGCATCAGTTGGGGAAAATGCAGTTCATGGAAGTGATAGTGACGAAAATGCAAAGATTGAAGGCGACTTTATGTTTTCAATGCTGGAGCAATTTTAACTTTTTCTCAAAAGAGCATTTAAAAACCCGTATCGCCTTAAGCAATACGGGTTTCTTATTATAATGTTGCATTATTAAAAAGTGTCGATCACATTTTTTCTTTTTCTTTTTTAGGCTTTTCAGTTACCAGCTTAAAATAGGTTGCTACAAATCGGTTATTTACAACTTCGCCCTGTACATCTGCTTTTCTGATTGCTTCGCAAAAACCATCTGCCGCATGAGCATCACCATGTTCATCAATTTTTGTTCCATCCACGAAATAAGCTTTACCATCTAATCGTACAGCCAGGTCACAACCACCACCAGTTAATTTAAACTGGCATTGGCCACAAGAAGCTTCTACTGTCATTATTTTTTTTGTAGAATCTGGCATTGGTACTTTTGAGGTGCTGGTCTGAGCATTCAATTGCATAGCAAAAAAGCTGAAAAGAATAAAGGTGAATAAGGATTTCATGTATTTGATTGTTATTGGTGAAAATAGATTTGAATGATAAAATTAACCATTTTACGCAAAAATCTGGCAATTGGCTCGATAAATGAATATTTAAAACTTATACTCAAATAGTACACATAATCAGCTGGCGATGGTACAGTTAAGGAAAAGAGACTAAAAAAGCTTACCTTTATGCGATTCGAAAAAGAACTGGCTAATTATAACTATCCTTTTCACACCCCGATTTCAAGAGTAACAGAACATAATTTTTAATTAAACCCCTACTACAGTTTATGGCAGAAACCTGGAACAAAAAAGAAAGAGAAAAGAAAAAAAGACAAAACAAAAAAGAAAAAGCAGAAAAAAAGGCGGAACGTAAAGAAAATGCTAAGTCAGGACAAAGTCTTGATGACATGCTTGCCTATATTGATGAGAACGGAAATCTTTCTTCGGTGCCACCCGATCCCAGGAAAAAAGTTGCTATTAAACTAGAGGATATCGAAATAGGTGTTCCAAAACAAGAACCTATCAATCCCGAAGATCTTATCCGCACTGGTATCGTTACCCATTTCAACCATGAAAAAGGATACGGATTTATAAGAGACCTGGAAAATCAGGAAAGTGTTTTTGTACATATTAATTCTGTGAATGAACCCATTGCCGAAAGTAATAAAGTAACTTTTGAAATCGAGATGGGGCCGAAAGGTGCGAATGCAGTAAATGTTCAATTAGTAAAATCCTGATCTACAAATTATTTTCTGGTAAATCTGATCCATGCTTCTGCTATAGATGCATGAAATAAAAAAGCTATCCAAAAAATTGGCCCAAAAGATTTGTTGAAAGGAATATCAGTAAATGCTTGAGTAAGTCCTATTAAGGGTCGCATAGTTGCTACTGCAAGTCCAATACTGTAAGCTCTGATCATCCATTCCCGGTGCAGCAGAAATTCCTTTTTCCTGATGTATTTATAAGCTTTCATTAAACTAAAAAGGAAATAAGGAGCAAACACAAGAATAGCAGCTGTTTCAATCCAACCTCCGTATTGCATTGCAAAAGCCATGGCTAATGATGATGTTCCGATAATAAACCCAAGAACCAAATACATCCTGCCAGATACCCGATGGAACCTGATATATTTATTTCTAATCTTTTCTGCAAATTGTAATGCTCCTAATACTATAAATAATAATCCGGGAAGTATATGAAATAAAGTTAACAAAGGGTTTATTGCATAGCCATAGTCAATAGTTTCAGGATCTGGTAAAATTCCTGTTCGAAATGATTTAGCTAATTTCATTATTCGCATCGAGGTTGATACAAATAATGTAATGATCAGAATAATTACTCCTGCCCATAATTACTTCCTGATTATTTTTTCCTTTTTACTCTTCATAGGATTTTATCATTTTTTATGGATACGGCTTGATCAGTAACCTAATATCTGAAATTAAGTTGAGCAGGTAAAATTTTAATTTCAATTTTTCCCGCTTCTCCATATTCACCATCTAAATGAAATTGAATAAGGCTATCACTTTCAATTTCAATTTTATCTGTTTTGCTATGATTGATAAATGGAAGCCTGAGATGTTTCCCTTTTTCTATTACTGGCAGATAGAGAAGTCGTTGAAATGGGGTTAATGCTTCAGCATTGATAAATTCAAACAGTCCATCATCCGGTTCAGCTTCCGGGGCGATATAAAATCCTCCTCCTGCCCTTCTACCATTATAAATATCTATAAGAAAGTATTTGCCGGCAAATATTTTATCGGAGATTTTAATCGAATAACTTTTTGATTTATAACCAAAAATATTTTTAAGTACAGTAATATAAAAGCTGGTCTTCCCGGGTAATTTCTTCTTACCTGTTAATGCTTTTGAGACAGCAGCTTCAAAACCGATACCTATGCCATTAATAAAATACCTGTCATTGCAGGTACCGATATCAACAGCCTTAGGTGTTTCGGACAAGGCAATTCGCATTTGCTCATCAAAAGATTTATTACTGTAAAGCATCCAGTGAAAATCATTGCCGGTACCGCCATTGAAAATTACAAGTGGCAACGAAATGTGAGGATATTTATTGATGAAATAATTTAGAGTCCCATCTCCACCAACAATAAATATATCTGTAAAATTTAAAAAGATGAAAGGCCAATCAAGCAAATAAACGGTATGCACTATTTCTTTTTTCGTTAAGTCCTCTGAAATTCTATCAGCCAGCTTAACAGCTCTACCTGTACCAGCCAGTTTATTACAGAGGACAGCAATATTTTTTTCCATAGTCATCTCAAAAGAATCCTTAAAATGCTGATTAGCATAATAAATAAAAAAATATTTTGAAAATAAGTACTGACTATAAAACCGTCATTCTACTAATTGTGTATTTACTTATGCTGTCATCATGTTTAATCAAACTGGTAATAGTTACTTGCAGGAATATTCCACAGGTAAACCAAAATTTAATACAATGAAACTGTATTCAGTAAAAATCACAATTGCATCATTCTTTTTGTTTCTGTTATCATCCTGTCAAAAAGATAAAGGAACATTTGAATTATCTGATTCTCAGCTTTTAGCTGATAGAAATGAAGCAAATTCCGGAAAATTAAAGAACGATGAGTTGGAACTCAATTTATCTGGTCTTGAAAATCTTGGTCCTTCTGCCCAATATGAGGGATGGGTGATCATTGATGGCAGCCCAATATCAACTGGAGTATTTACCGTTAATAATGCCGGCCAGATGTCACAGACTATATTTGAATTACCTGCAACTGTTGCCAAATTGAAAAGAGCAACAACTTTTGTGTTGACAATTGAGCCATATCCGGATAATTCACCAGCCCCAAGTGACCAGCATCTGCTGGGTGGTGATTTTAATGGTTCTGATGCTTCGCTTTCTATTGCACATCCGACAGCACTAAATACAAACTTTGCAACTGCTTCTGGTAAATTTATTCTGGCAACTCCAACTACAGCTTCGATGATGGATGAGAAAAGTGGAATATGGTTTATCGATATCAGCAGTGGTTCACCTGCTGCGGGTCTTAATTTGCCTGCACTACCATCAGGTTGGAGATATGAAGGTTGGGCAGTTATAAATGGCAGACCTGTTTCAACCGGAACTTTTATGTATGGAAATATGCCGGACGCATCTGCCACATTTAGTGGCCCGCTTGGCGGCCCTCCGTTTCCAGGTGAAGATTTTATTATGAATGCACCGGCAGGGTTAAGTTTTCCAACAGATCTATCTGGAGGCACAGCTGTAATTTCAGTAGAACCATATCCAGATAATAGCATGGCTCCATTTTTATTAAAACCCCTTGTGAGAGGTATTCCAAATACTGCTTCTCAACATTTTACATATGGAATGAATTTGAATTCAAGTAGTTTCCCTTCAGGAACTGCAGTTAAGAAAGAATAATTCGAATTATTTAATAAAATAAAGGACGGTTGATAACTCAGCCGTCTTTTTGGTTTTTATAATAAAGTACTTTCTACTACTCCTTAATTTATTTTTCATGTATTGAATCTTTTCAAGGACATTTGCTTCATAATTTATAAAATGAAAAATAGTAAGACGAGTCGGAATATCAGCTATATATTTTTATTTCTTTTTATGTTGACTCCATTAATTTCATTTTGTTGGGGAGTAACTGGTCATCGGGTAATCGGAGAAATAGCCCAAAATCATTTATCAAAAAAAGCGAAAAGGGAATTACAGAAATTAATTGGAAACGAATCTCTTTCTCAATGGGCCAATTGGGCAGATTTTATTAAATCTGATACAACACATACCTGGGATCATGTTTCAAAATGGCACTATGTAAACCTCCCGGGTAATTTAGGAAAAGAAGATTTTCTTGCTGCATTACAAAATCTTAAAGGCGAAAATTTATATACGCAGATTAAAGCATTGGCTGCAGAGCTAAAAGATAAATCGCTTTCAATTGAGAAAAGACAGATTGCATTACGTTTTCTCATACATTTTGTTGGCGATCTGCATCAGCCATTGCATGTAGGCCGGGAAGCAGATCTTGGCGGAAACAGAATTAAAGTAACCTGGTTTGATAAAGAAACAAACCTTCATTCTGTTTGGGATAATTCTATCGTAGAGTTTCAACAATACAGCTATACGGAATATGCCTGTAGCCTGGACATTGCAAATACTGAAGAAGTGAAAGGCTGGCAGGAATCTTCGCTGGAAGAATGGTTTTATGAATCTTATGTGCTGGCAAACAAAGTATATGCTTCTGTACCTGCTGACGGAAAACTTGGGTACAAATACAATTATATTTTTAAAAGTGATCTTGATCTTCAATTGTTGAAAGGCGGACTTCGTCTTGCTCAAATATTAAATGAAGCATTGAAATAATAATCCAATGCCATCCAACGATCCGCTTCATGGAAAAACACTGGAATCAATTCTTATTGAATTGGAAAAGCATTACGGTTGGGATGAACTCGGCAATATGATCAGGATAAATTGTTTTATCAGCGATCCAAGTATCAACTCGTCTTTAAAATTCTTACGCAAAACCCCTTGGGCAAGAAAAAAGGTGGAAGATTTATACATCAGCTACATTACAAAGCGGAAGTTATGAGAGTAGCCTATAATGAACTTTTCGTTACCAAAACAAGGAATTGGATTACTAATGTAGTGGTTGCCTGCAACTTCTGCCCGTTTGCTGCAAGAGAAATGAAGCGGGGAAGCATTCATTATGAAGTAATAAATGAAGCCACAACTATAACTGCACTGAAAGCTGTAATGAAAATGATTTTGCAGCTTGACGAAGATGAGCAAATAGAAACTTCACTGTTAATCATGCCTGATAGCTTCTCTGATTTTAATGATTACCTGAATCTGCTGGAGAAAGCTGAAGCAATGCTTGCAAACAATAATTACGAAGGCATATATCAAATAGCCAGCTTTCATCCTGAATATATGTTTGCGGGGAGTAATGAAACAGAACCTTCCAATTATACCAACCGTTCGCCCTACCCTATGCTGCATTTTTTAAGAGAAGAAAGTGTTACAAAAGCAATTGCCGGCTATCCTGACATTGAAAATGTTCCAAAAAGAAATATGGCATTTACAAATGAGAAAGGTCTTACTTACATGAAGCAATTGTTGAACAATATTTAGCTGTTTTCTTTATCAGTTCTTCTTGTGCCACTGTATAATTCATATTCTAACAATCTGCAATCTATCGTACTGTTATAAAACTCAATTCTGCGTTTTGCTTTCAACCCAATTTTTTTTGCCAGTTCCATATTACCAGTAAATACATAACCATAATAACCACCGCAATTCTTTTTCATAAAGTCTCCGATTCTTTTATAGGTTTCTTCCAGTGCCGCAATCTCTCCCATCCTTTCTCCATATTCGGGATTTATCATAATTATTCCTGCTGCATCTGGTGGCACTTCAGTTTCAGCAAAATCACAAACCTTAAAATCAATTAATTTTTCTACACCGGCAGCTATCGCATTCTTCCTGGCATTTTCAATGGCTTTTTCACTGATATCAGTTGCAATTATCTTCAATCCCGGTACTTCTGTTATCTGTTCTTCAAGCAATGCATCTTCTTTTAAATATGCACCTTCATCATATCCCTGCACATGCATAAAAGCATAATTGGTTCTGAACAAACCCGGCACTCTTTTCGTGGCAAGCATGGCGGCTTCTATTGCCAAGGTGCCTGAACCACACATTGGATTAATAAAAGGGGAAATTTTATTCCATTTTGTTGCATAAATGGTAGCAGCCGCCAAACCTTCAAGCATTGGTGCAAGCCCGGGTATTTTTCGGTAGCCATGCCTTGCCAACGAATCTCCGGTAGTATCAACAAAAATGGTGGCATCTTCACCCTTCCAGAAAAGATGAATAACAGTTCCTGTTAATTCAGATCCTGTTGAAGGGCGGCTTCCTCTTTTGTCACGAAGCCTGTCAACAATTGCATCTTTTACCCGAAGATTGGCAAACATGCTGTTATTGATTGTCGGATTATTTACATTGCTGGTAATGGAAAAATATCCGGGATCAGGTAATATATTTTCCCAGGGATAACTGGCAAGATTATTATAAATTTCATCAGCATTATCTGCCTTAAAACTTTTTAAATTGTATAATACCTGGCTTGCACAGCGAAGATTAAGGTTCAGTTTAATACAATCTGTAATCGTTCCCGTAATAGTAACACCGGTAATAAAAACAGAATCAATAGTAAATCCAAGATTCTTTATCTCATTCTCTAAATATGGAGTAATACGTTTATGACAAGTTATTGTGATAGCGGCTTTGTCTGTAAATAAATTCATATGGCTGCAAAGGTATAGGCTCTGAGGCAGCAGAGTGGGAAAGAATTTCAGTGTAACTATTTTTCACTGCTGTCAACAGCCAGCCTTGATTTTAAATTTTCCCAGCTCTTTTTTTCAAATGGTGTAAAAGAATTTTCCATCATCTGCAGTAATGTCATTACAGAATCCCGTAACTCAGGTTGCAAATTATTAATGGAAGAAGTGGCCATTGCAAAAAGTGGGGTGATAAAAGTTGAATCCTGTTTCATCGCTTCCTGGTAAAAAGTCTGAGCTCTTAAATAATCAGTGTTCTGATATTTTAAACCCTTCAGGTATTGGGCATATGCAGCAAATGATGGTGGTTTCCTCCCGGATTTTTGAGTAATCTCATCCCAATAGCTGATTACCTGATTTTTTAATTGATCAAGCATAACCATTATGCTATCTTTTTCTGCTACCACAGGTTTTAAGGTAAAAAGTATTTTCTTTGTTTTTACATCAAGAATTTCTGTGATGGTAGAAATTTGATCATCACTTTGATTAAAAAACCGGCCTGTGATTACTATACCAACTCCGGTGGGTATCGATGCAAATTTTTCTTTAACATCATAATTGAGCGATTTTTTTTCTTCATCAAGTATAATAATAGGTGCTTTTTCTGACTCTAAAAGGCCATAGCTGATCCAATCTTTTATCATCAGCCCAAAATCATCCATGCTTTTATCTTTGGTAAGATTTTCAAAAGCCAAAACAGCTACTGGCTGTTCTTTTTGCTCGTCTGTCAATGCAGTAGCAGCTTTTTTAGCGTTCAGAAACCATACGGTAGCAATTATAGCCAGCAAAAGGACAGGCACAGCAATAGCAAGCCATTTTGGTATTTTCTTTTTTGCAGGGAGTTTAAATTTTCCTTCCAATTCAGATTTGTCTGGAATTACGAATCCTTCATTGGCCAATGCAAAAACTTCCATAGGTTCGGTTACATTTTTAAATTCAAACGAACCTAAGGAGGCAAGCAGAAAACCTGATTTATTGACAATCTGGTCACGGATAGTTTTTGATACAAGGATAGATCCGGGTATACCCATTGACTCTATGCGGGAAGCAATATTTACACCATTCCCAAATGCACCATTGTTACGGAATATAATTTCACCCATGTGGATGCCGATGCGTACAGGCACTTCAGGAGATTCGGAAAAAACTTTTTGCAAACTGATGGCACAATCAACGGCTTCTGTTGAACTTTCGAATGTAAGCAAACAACCATCACCATAATACTGTACAATGCGTCCGTTGAATTTCCCGGTTTGTTCTTCAATATCCTTTTTGAATTTATTGATAAGTTGCAGGGCATTTTTTTCATCTTCTTGCATCATAGCAGTATATCCGGATATATCAGCAAAAAGTACGGCAGAAAGTTTATTCATCTGTGAATCTTGTTTTATTAAATTATAT
>JBBSJN010000103.1:0-10317 GCA_038257235.1 Chitinophagales bacterium | reverse complement strand
TGGTGGAGTATTGCCGTACGTATTGAAGATGACTTACTGATTACAGAAAATGGCTATGAGCTTCTCTCCCATTTTGCTCCACGAAAAATAGAAGATATTGAGAAAATGATTAGCCAGAAATCTGTTTTGGATAATTATAAACTTCCACCGCTGGAATCGGGCAAGAAGAAGGGGTTTTAAAATAATAAGGGTTGCCGGTTTTGATAGCCTTTATTTTTTTGTATCTCTAATACAATATTATGGGTACACAATTTTAAAGGTACCATTAGTAATTGTTTTTGTTGTACTGGAAACATAATCATGTGCGGTACCTGCAAAAGTTCCTATAACAGTTTTGGTGATAGTATTGTGGGATGTTACAGTTAAAATCATTGTTACACCTGCTTCTGTTGGATCAGCAGCAAGATCAATTGTACTTGCAACATCAGTGAAATAAAAGGCAGCAATATTTGTAGTTCCGGTTGAACTTGAATTATAAGTTTCGCTGGCATTAATTCCGCCTAACAGGTCTCCAAAAAAAAGATAAAAATCATCATTGGCGGCATTATAGCCTTGATAATCCAAAGTAGTAAGAGGAGCATTAGTAGTGTTATCAAGCACAATTTCTCCAGGCACAGTGCTTGAAAACCCAGAATATGTAGTTGCCCCTATTTTAAAACTCCAATCTATAACGGCAGCACCGGTAACTGGAATAGGTATCGAACAAGCAGGTGAACCGACTGAAAGATTATAAGTTGCTGCCGGTCCTGCTGGAGCTGTACTTGTATTGCCATTTAAAGTAATTGATATGCTTGCCAATGTCAAGAGACCTGATCCAGAAAATGTCATCCCGTTTACAGAGGCAGTGATACTATACGAACCAGCAGTTGTAACAGTAATTGGAATAGTGATTGTGTTGGCCGCTGTTAAATTTGCTCCAACCTGGTATGTTCCATTCACCGATACACCCGGGCAATTAATGGTATATGCCGCCGGTCCAGATACGGTAACACTAAAAGAGCAAGAAGCAAAAGGTGAATCAAATGTTATTGTATTAGCACCTGCAATAGTTGGTGTTCCTGTAGCTGGCAAATTCACCGTCTGTACTCCAGTACTTGCAAAAGTAGCGGTCTTGGTAAAAGTAAGGCCGCCACCGGTAGCTGTAAGTGTATATGAACCTGTCGTTGTTACATTAACAGAAACATCCACTGAAGCACCACTAACTGGAACATCTTTTGTATAAGTTCCATTTACTACTGCAGAAGCACAATTAGGTGGTGTGCCTCCATTAACTAAAGTAAAGACTGCAGGCCCGGTTACATTTACAGTAAAATTACAAATAGCAAAGGGGGCTGCAAAGGTTATAGTATTAGCTCCCGTTGTAGTCGGCGTTCCTGAGGCCGGAATATTTATAACCTGAACACCAGTTGTTGTAAATACACTTGTTTTTGAGAAAGTAAGTCCTCCTCCAGTTGCTGTGATTGTATATGATCCGATAGAAGTTACATTAACCGAAATATCAACTGAATTAGTCAGTGAAACAGCTACATCTTTCGAATAAGTGCCGTTCACAACTGCAGTGGCACAGTTGGCAGGAGTTCCACCATTTACCAAAGTAAATGCAGCAGGGCCGCCAGCACCTGCTGGCAATACAGGAATTTGTATATCACAAACAGTGCTGTCAAAAGTCACCACAAAATTATTTGTACCAGCTGCAAATGGAGTTCCGTTACTTCTTAGCTTTACTGTATTGACACCGGGAGATGTAAATATGCCGGTTGCTCTGAAAAAATAGCCATTCACCGTATCGGTACTAATTACATAGTTACCGGTAGTAACTACATTAACTGAAACAGTAATAGTGTTCGTGTCGGATACCAATGTTTTTCCTGCCTCATAAACACCATTCACACTCTTTGGCAAACAATCTCCTGTTACATCTGCCTGCAGGCTTCCTTTGGCTGGAGTATTGTTTGTTTCAAAGCTTAATTCTTTCTGACAGCCAACCACAATTATTACACACAAAGCCAACCAATAGAAAAAGTATTTCTTCATAAACTAAGAATTATTTTAACCTCCAAAAATAAGTGAATTTCTTAAGCTATAAACCCGAAAGCCCTGAAATGCCAATTACTATACCAAAACGCTATTGAAACAATACTTATTTTTGAAACAAACAGGATTTAATGAAAAACGTATTATTGGCTCATTTATTACTTTTTGCCCTTTCTTGTCAATCGCAAACTAAAGATGCCGTAAAGCTTAGTGCGGAGGAGTTTGAGC
Source organism: Chitinophagales bacterium (assembly GCA_038257235.1). Classification (GTDB taxonomy): domain Bacteria; phylum Bacteroidota; class Bacteroidia; order Chitinophagales; family Chitinophagaceae; genus JJ008. The sequence goes on along the minus strand of JBBSJN010000103.1, from coordinate 8,055 downwards.
AGGCAATTTTGGCAAAAGATATACAGGTTTTAGATGTAAGAACAGCAGGTGAATTCAAATCAGGCTTTATTAAAAATGCCTTACAGGCAGACTGGACCAATAAAGACCAATTCAAAGACCGTATTCAATATGTAGATAAACATAAGCCTGTTTATATATATTGTCTTGTAGGCGGAAGAAGTGCGGCAGCGGCTACCTGGTTAAGAGAAAAAGGCTATTCAAAAGTGATAGAATTACAAGGCGGCATTAATGCCTGGAAAGCTGCCAATAAACCTTTGGAAGGAGCCAGCGATGAAAAGCAACTGACCATGAAGCAATATTTTGCCAGCATTCCAAAAGATAAAACTACTCTGGTAGATTTCGGAGCTGAATGGTGTCCGCCATGTGTAGTAATGGCTCCAGTTATAAATGAATTGCAACAATCCAAAGAAGTTGATTTTCTTTTAATGAAAGTAGATGCAGGAGTGCATACAGACATTATGAAAGAATTGAATATTGAGCCAATCCCGTTATTCATTATTTACAAGAAAGGAAAAGAAGTTTGGCGAAAAGAAGGAATCGTTTCCAAAGAAGAACTCATCAGTCAATTAAAATAACATTTTAAAAGTTGCCGCATGAAAAGAAAAGCTTTTCTACAAACAACAGCAGCAGTAATTGGAAGCAGTTTATTGCCATCAGTTTCTTATGCCATTGAAACAAAAAAGAAATCTATCCGGTTTGCTCATTTAACAGATATTCATGTAAAGTCGGGTTTAATTCCTGAAACAGGAATGGCTAAAGCTTTGCACCATGCTCAACAACAAAAAGTAGATTTTATAATAAATGGCGGCGATTCCATTAATGATGCATTGGGAGCCGACAAGCAAAAAACACAACAGCAATGGGATGTTTTTAAAAACATTTTGCAAAAAGAAAACAGCCTGCCTGTTTATCATACTATCGGCAATCATGATGTATGGGGGTGGTTTGTAAAAGAAAACAAGCCTTCTACTGACAGGCTGTACGGCAAAGTGTGGGTAACAGAAACACTGGAGCTAAAAAAGCGATTCTATAGTTTTAAAAAAGATAACTGGACATTTATTGTACTTGACAGTACACAATTAAATCCAGAGGGCGGATATATTGGAAAACTGGATGAAGAACAATTTGCATGGCTTCAGCAGGAGTTAGCAACAGCACCTGTAACCGGTTTTGTTTGTATTGTATCACATATTCCTATACTCTCTATTTGTGCTGGTCTTTTTTTTAACAAGACTCAGCCGAATGGTGACTTGGTTATCCAAAGAAATTTGATGCATACAGATTTTCTTACTTTGAAAAAACTATTCATGCAATATCCACAGATAAAAGTTTGTATCAGTGGTCATATTCATTTACAGGATGAACTGGATTACCTGGGTGTAAAATATCTCTGCAACGGTGCGGTTTCGGGTAATTGGTGGAACGGTTCGTTTCAGGAATTTGCACCATCCTATGCAGTAATGGAATTATTTAATGACGGAACAGTTAAAAGAACGATGATACCTTATGAATAAATTAAGAAACAGTTATACCAAGACTTTTATCCTCCTGTTTTTTCTTTTACATGGCTTATTGGCAACAGCCCAACGTCCTTCAGTTGAAATATTAACATCCGGAAACGGAGTAAGTCTTCGTGGATTAAGTGTGGTGAACGATAATGTGATTTGGGTAAGTGGCAATAAAGGAACAGTCGGCCGGTCTAATAATAGTGGTAAAACCTGGAAATGGATGACAGTAACTGGTTTTGAAGAAAATGATTTCAGGGATATTGAAGCATTTGATGGTGCTACCGCAGTTATAATAGCAGTTGGCGAGCCGGCATATATTTTAAAAACAACTGACGGAGGAGAAACATGGAAAGTGGTTTATGAAAACAAAGCGAAAGGAATGTTTCTGGATGCGATGGAATTCTGGAATGAACAAGCTGGTATTATTGTTGGCGACCCGATAGATGGACGGTTTTTTGTTACCCGAACATTTGATGGAGGAAACACCTGGCAGGATATACCATTTTCTAACCGCCCCGTTGCCGATAGCGGAGAAGCTTGTTTTGCTGCCAGTGGTACAAATGTTAGAGCCTTAGACAGAGATGAAGCTGTTTTTGTTTCCGGAGGGAAAAGATCGAGATTATTTATCCGTAACTCTCCTATGCAATTGCCTATAACTCAGGGGCAAGAAACAACCGGCGCAAATTCTATTGCTGTGTGGGATAAACTAAAATTGCATGGGGGAAAAAGAATGATTGTAGTCGGCGGCGATTTTAAGAACCCTGAATCCAACATAAAGAATTGTTATTACACACTCAATGGCGGAAAAACATGGGAAGCACCTAACACTCCGCCACATGGTTACCGTAGTTGTGTAGAATATTTTTCTAAAACAGATTTATTCACTTGCGGATTAACAGGAGTTGATTACACACATGATGGAGGTAAAACCTGGAAATGGATCAGTAAAGAAAGTTTTCATGTGGTAAGAGCTTCCAAACTGGGTGCTGCAATTTTTTTAGCAGGTTCCGATGGAAAGATTGGTAAAATAGTGTGGTAAAAAAATGCCGGCAAATTACCGGCTGCTCCTATCTTTTATTTTGAATTATAAATTATCCAGAATATCTTTTACACTTGGCCGTTTCTTATAATCTTTATCAAAAAAACGGTAAGTGATAGTCGATTCCTTATCTATAATATAAACTGCCGGCACGGGAAGATTAGTTCCGTTTTCGCCATTTAGTTTTTCTAAATCTAAGCCTGCATTGCGATAACGGGTCACCGTATTTTCAGGCACTTCAAAGTCCACATCGTAGGCTTTCATAATCTTCAAGTCCTTGTCATGCAGAATAGAATATTCAGCCTTTGTTTTTTCAACAGTTTTGTCAATCATTTCAGTTTTCTCAGGACTTACGGCTAACAGCGTTGCTCCTTTATCAATTATCTGTTGTAAAGAATCCTGCAAAGCAGATAATTGCTTGTTACAGAACGGGCACCACTGGCCTCTGTAAAATACCAAAACAACCTTGCCCTTTTTGAGAAGGTCTTTCAATTTAATGTCTTTATCATTCTGATCTTTTCCTTTAAAATCAGGAGCCTTGGACCCTATGAATAATCCTTCCGGAGCCTCTTGTGCAAAAAGACCAACAGTTGTTAACATGATTACGAAAAGAAATATTTTTTTCATTTATCTGAATTTAGGTTTAAAATTAATCCTCTTTTATTGATTTGATTTTCATACCGATGACCTAAAAAATGATATTTTCCCTATTTTTGCTTGCCTCCAAAGCCATCCTTAGTAAAATTAAACTAACTGTCTATGTCCAATTCTCACAGTGATAAGTTCCTGACAAAACTACTTTTTGGTTTTTCTTCTGTAATCGTTGGTATCTTTTTTATATTCTATGCCTGTTTTGAAAGAGTTGAACATGATGACTGGTACCCATGGGCTATCGTTGCATCTGTATTTATTTGTGCAGGCCTTTATCTGTTACTAAGTGCTTTTGTACACAAGGTGAAATCGGATTTTATCAGAAAGCAAACGGATAAAGAAAAACAAAGATCGGCAAGACCATAGTTATCTCAATCGCTTCAAAAATATTCCTATAAAAAAAGTGGCCCACATAAAATGCGGGCCACTTTTTTTTATTATATCGAAGAATATAGTGAATAAATTATCGCCTCCTAATTTTGTTTCTCAAGGTTTCTGAAGTCAACTGGCACTAATTTACTTACTCCCGGCTCCTGCATGGTTACACCATAAATAACATCCACAGTGCTCATCGTCATTTTATTGTGTGTTACAATGATGAACTGTGAGTTATCACTGAACTGGCGTATCATATTAGTGAATTTGCCAACGTTGGCATCATCCAACGGTGCGTCTACCTCATCAAGGATACAAAACGGTGCTGGTTTGATTAAATAAATAGCAAACAACAAGGCAGTTGCTGTCAAAGTTCTTTCACCACCACTAAGTTGTGTTAATGAAGATGGACGTTTGCCTTTAGGTTTTGCAATTACATCAATTCCTGTTTCAGCAATATTCTCCGGATTTTCCAATACAAGGTCACATTGATCATCTTCAGTAAATAACGTCTGGAATACTTTCTGGAAATTTTCCCTTACCAAATGGAATGTATCTAAAAACTTCTGGTTAGCAGTAAGTTCAACTTCTTCAATTGTTTTTAATAAGCTTTCTTTTGCATTTACCAGGTCAGTCTTTTGCTCTACGATAAAATCATACCGCTTCTTCATCTCAGTAAATGCTTCAATTGCTGTCGGATTTACTTCGCCCAGATTCTCTAACCGCTTTTTCATCCGGTCAGCTTTCTCCTGTAGTTCTTCTACTGGCACCTCACTTGTTCTTTCTTCACCCAATATAGATTCAAGATCAATTCTGAATTCTACATTCAGCCTTTCTTTCATTCCAGCTAATTGTAGTTTCAATTCATTCAGCTTGTCTTTAATAGCAGCTAGCATATGCTCCACCTGCTCCTTATTTTTTACTTTGTGCCGGATGGAACTTTCCTTTTCAGCAAGTTCATTTCTGAAATTATAATAAGCCTGGTCAGTTTCATTCAGCTTCTTTTCTTCTTCTTCTTTACTGTGTAAAAGATGTAATAAGGCTGCTTCTATTTCTTTCAATGAAACAGATGATTCTTCAATATTGTTCACAGTTTCGCCAAACTGCACAGTATTGGTTTCAATCTGTACATTCAAATCGTTCAGTTGGTTACTCTTGAATTCCAATTCCTGCTTCAGACCGCTTATTTTGCTTTGCTGTCTTGTAACATTCAGGTTAAATTCGTTATACTGACGGGATGCATCATTATAATTTGTTTCAGCAACTTTAAATGTTTCTTCTGCTTCGGCAAGGCTGGAAGCTGTCATTAGTAACTGCTCATTAAATAATCTTAATTCTTTCCGTACCACTTCAACAGAAGACAGAACCTGCTGCATTTGCAGGTTCATTTCTTCTAAGCGATGTTCACTTGTGTTTTGGGTGGCATGAAGGTTTTCTAGTTTGTTATGCAATGAAAAAACCTCATTTGTCAATTGCTGAATGCCTTTCTCCGTATCACGGATGGCTGTTTCTCTCAGGTCTTCGTTGAAAGCAATCACTTCATTATGCCGGAGTTGTATTTCAGAACGCAATGCTTCTACAACGACATCCTGTGCAGCAATTTCATCCTGCAATTTTTCAAGATTTTTTACACGACCTATTTTCTTTCCTTCTATCAATCCTACACTTCCACCGGTCAATGAATATTTTCCTTTTACGTACTTACCATTCTTTTCAATTACCACAAAACCATTACTGTTTTGTAACGCATCTTCATTGTCTGCAATAAACACATTGCCCAATAAATGCTCAGCAAGTTTTTTATATTTCTCATCTACTTCCACTACACTCAATGCAGGAATAGCCCCAGCCATTTGATGATTGGAAACTTCTGTCTGCTGTTCCGAAAATTTATTCAGTAAAAAGAAATTGGCTTTCCCTTTTTTATTTTCGTCCAAAAGATGAACAGCCTGTAATCCTTCCTGCAAATCATTCACTACATAGTAGCTCAGGTACGGTTCCAATACATTCTCTAAGGCAGTTCTGTATTCTTCCTTTACATACAGCACATCAGAAAGTATTGGTGAGTTATGACTCCAGTTAGTATTATTATGTAAGAACTTAACCGAATCCGGATAGCCTTCCATTGAATCAATCATGCTTTTTAACAAGTCATGTTCGTTCTTTTTAGCATCCAACTTTCTTGTTTCAACAGCAAGATTATTTCTTAACTCATCCAAAACAGATTGTGTTTGCAATATCTGCTCTTTCGTGTTTTCCTGGTGATGTTGCAATTGCTCCAGGTCAACTTTCTTTATTTCAAGTTCCTTTTCTTTTAAAATTCTTTCCTGATCCAGATGATTACGTTGCGCCTCTCTTTGTTTCCGTTCTTCTTCTATCTGCCCGATGACTCTTTGTAAATTCTGAATCGAAGTATCTGCAACAGCTACTTTCTTTTCTGCATCAAACTGGCTGCGCTGAATTTGTTGATTTTCGCTACGTAGATTATCTAAAGCCAGACGTTTCTCATCCAGCACTTTTCTTTTTGCTTCTACTTCATTACGGAGTTGCTCTAATTGTTCGTTCAATCCGGTCAATGCTTTCTCTTCTTCATCCACCTGAAGGTTCGTAAAGCCAATGCTTTCATCTATACCTTTCAACTGACCTGCTGCTTTTTCCAAAAAGCTCTTCAAGCTGGTTTCTTTTTCTTTCAAATGCTCCAATCGCTGAGCTGATAAGTTTTTATCGTTCTCTTTACTACGAACCTGCTGTTGCATTTCATTAAATGCATGCTGCATGGCTTGCAATGCTTTTTCCTTTTCTATGAAAACCACTTTTTCTTTTTCTAAAGCAGCTTCATCAGTTGCAATTTCTGCTTCCAGTTTAATCCGCTTATCGGTTTCTATTTCCTGCTGCTCATTCAATTCTTTATAAGAAAGATTAAAACCTTCCAATGCAGCTTTAGCTAATTCAATACTTATCTCCCGGTAATCTTTTTTTATCTCATGGTATTTCTCAGCCTTCTTCGCCTGGCTTTCCAATGCCTTTAACTGGTTGTTGATCTCAAACAGCAAATCTTCGATACGGGCAAGGTCCTGCTCCGTAGCATCAAGTTTAAGTTTGGCTTCTCTCTTTCTTGTTTTGTAAATGGAAATACCCGCAGCCTGCTCCAGCATCCGGCGGCGGCTGTTGTCCTTGTCTTTTATCAGATCGTCAACCATTCCCAATTCGATAATGGCATAACTGTCGGTGCTGATACCGGTATCCATAAACAGGTTCTGAATGTCTTTCAAACGGCATTGCACATCATTCAGCCGGTATTCACTTTCGCCGCTTTTATAGAATTTTCTTGTTACTGTCACAGTGCTAAACTCAGAAGGTAGCAATCCCTTAGTATTTTCAAATGTCAGATTAACTTCCGCAAGACCGCTGGCACTGCGGCTTTTGGAGCCGTTGAACACCAAGCTGTCCAAGTTCTCACTCCTTAGCTGGCTTATCTTCTGCTCACCAATTACCCAACGGATGCTGTCCACAATATTGGATTTGCCACAACCATTCGGACCTACAATGCCCGTTATATTATCGTCAAAACTCACAATAGTCTTGTCTGCAAAACTCTTAAATCCCTTGATTTCTAAACTCTTTAATCTCACTTTGTTACTGTTTAAGTCCGGGGCGAATTTAAGCTAAAGAGGCAATAAACAAACTTTGGCTATCAGGCAGTTATTCACAATAATTAGTGAAAAATGTGAGAAGAAAAATTGTCGGTTTTCCAGCAATAGTAACTCCGATTGAACTTTCGTTGCGACAGCCTGTCCCGATTTTTTCGGGACTCCATTCGGGGTTTGGTAATTCTGTTGAACTAAAAATTAAAAACAAAGAAAAACTTTCGGGGTAAGGAAGCTAAAAGGACAGTAAATGATCTGAACGTAAATGCTTAAAGACTTCCCTTTTTTATCAACATTTTCCTCCCTTGGCACAGTTTTTTGTTAGTTAGTTCAAAACCGACACAATGGTACCCGTATTCACTTCTACCGTTACTAAGAAATTAGTATTACAATATGCTCAGCAAAATATAGATTTCAGGAAACGATCTGCTTACCTGCAAGAGATTATCTCCCTTGGAAAAATGAATAAAGTATGGATAAACGCATTGAACATATTCTTTGACACTGACACCCCACTTTCCAAAAATTCTTTAAAGGCTTTTAGTAAAAATTAAAAAACTGTCAATTTCTTCTATTTAACCAGACCGTTCTTCAGTTATAGAATCAATATATTTATTGTAGCAAATAATTTATATGAAGAGACTGCTGTTTTTATTTTTGCTTCCACTATTACATCAATCCTGTAACCGGTATAATTCTCTTAATGGCAAAAAACAGGTAGTAATCTGGCAACCTTCTCACCAGACTGATACTGGTAAAGATTTCAGCGAAGCTGCCACTTGTAACGGTATCGCAGAAGCTGCTATGGCAGCCT
>JBBSJN010000102.1:0-10342 GCA_038257235.1 Chitinophagales bacterium | reverse complement strand
TGACTGTGCTGTTACCGCAAAAAAATACACTGAAGAAAACAACATGACTTTTATTCCTCCCTTTGATGATTATCGCATCATTGAAGGACAGGGAACAGTTGGCATAGAGATACTTGAAGATATAGGCGACCTGCTCTCCTCCTTTGGAGGAGATGGAGGAGTTCTTGACTACCTCTTTGTTCCCGTTGGTGGCGGCGGCTTAAGTGCTGGAGTAGGTTCTTACTTTAAAACTTATTCACCTAAAACAAAAATAATTGGTGTGGAACCAGAAGGTGCCCCATCTATGTTTGAAGCATTAAAAGCAGGTCATCCTGTTACGCTGGACTCAATAGAACGTTTTGTGGACGGAGCTGCTGTAAAAAGAATCGGAGATATCACTTTTTCTATTTGTAAAGATGTTTTAGATGATATGCGTTTGGTTCCGGAAGGAAAAATCTGTTCAACAATTTTAAACCTTTACAATGAAGATGCGATTGTTGCAGAACCAGCCGGAGCTATGTCAATCGCTGTATTAGATGATTTTGCAGATGAAATAAAAGGGAAAAATATTGTTTGCATTGTAAGCGGAAGCAATAATGATATTGACCGCATGCAGGAGATAAAAGAAAGAAGCCTGCAATATGAAGGATTGAAACATTATTTTCTTATCAGCTTTGCACAACGGCCCGGTGCATTAAAAGAATTTGTAAATAATGTACTCGGGCCAACAGATGATATTACCCGGTTTGAATACATGCAGAAGACAAACAAAGAAAACGGACCGGCATTAGTTGGTATTGAACTGCAAAGCAGAGAAGATTATGATTTGCTCTTAGCAAAATTGAAAGCATCCCATATCGGCTTTAATGAAATTAATAAGAACGACCAGTTGTTTGGATATTTAATTTGAGTGGATTAGTCTACTGTATTGTGGATAATTACACTTTAAAACCTTTTAACTGCAGAAGAGGATTTTGTATTTTCAACCGATTACCTGATCACAATATTTTCAAATAAGATATACAGAAAGAAAATCGTTAATAATCCTCCTTTTACTATAAGGTTTTAATTATATCATAGGCTCTTGCTGACTAAGACAATGAAAACTTCCCAATCCCCAAATAATATCTGTTGAATCAATACCAAGTACTTCTCTTTCAGGAAAACACTCTTGAATAATCTGTAATGCTTTATCATCCTTATCAGACCGGAATGTTGGAACTATTACTGATTTGTTAGCTATATAGAAATTAGCATAAGAACAAGGCAGCCGCTGATCTTCATAAATTAATTCATCCGGCATAAGCAATTCAACAATATTTAATTGCTTTCCGTTCAGCAAACGCATTGCTTTTAATTGCTTTAAATTTTGCTGAAGCAAATCACAATTTTCATCATTCTTATTTTCTTCTATTACAGTGATTACAGTATCCTCATTTACAAATCGAACAGTGTCATCAATATGCCCATCAGTATCATCACCAATTATTCCTTCATCCACCCAAAGTACCTGCTCCATTCCATAATAATCGCAGAGATATTTCTCTATCTGAGCTTGATTTAAATATGGGTTTCTGTTTGGATTCAGTAAACAGGCAGTTGATGTCATAACAGTTCCCTTGCCATTAAATTCTACTGAACCTCCTTCCATTACTATACCGGGATTAAACACGGGAATATTATAGTGCTTGCCAATCAAGGTTGGAACTACATCATCCAAATCGAAAGGAGGATATTTATTGCCCCAGGCATTATAATTCCAATCTACAATAACTTTATTTTGAGCTGCGTTTGGATTAATCAAAAATGCAGGACCATGATCTCTGCACCATGCATCATTGGTAGGATGAAAAAAGAATTCGACTTTTGAAAGGTCAACTTCTTCTTTTTGTAAATGAGCAATTGCAAATAATTTCATTTCTTCATTTGCTACATTTATACGCACCAATTCTCCTTTCGTTAATTCTTTTACGAATTTTGAATAGGCTGGATATATGGCATGAATTTTACCTGGCCATGAAGCTTCTTTATGTGGCCAGCTTAGCCAGGTAGCAATATGAGGACCAAATTCAGCAGGGAAATAATAGCCGAGTTCTTTAGGAGTTTTGCCCCCATCCCCTAAAGGGGGGTTATTCAACGACTCTGATTTTTTAATAATACTCATTAGAGAAAATTAAATTTTGTTGGTACCAATTTTACTGAGGAGTTCTAATCCCCCTTTAGGGGATAGGGGCTCCTACTCTTCATCTATATATCTTTTTGTAATGGGTTGGTAGGAATCAATTCTTCTGTCCCGCATAAAAGGCCAGTGTGTTCTGTATTGATCTGTTTTTGCTAAATCAATTTCCAATACTTTTACTTCTTCATCTTCATGTGACGCTTTGTAAAGAATTGTTCCGAATGGATTGGACACAAATGAACCGCCCCAGAATTTCATAGCTCCGTCTTGTTCGAATCCTACCCTGTTTACACTTACCACATGTAATCCGTTTGCTACTGCGTGGCTTCTTTGAATAGTTTGCCATGCTCCGTATTGTTCAGTATTGGTTGCTTCGTCCTGTGCAGTTGCCCAGCCGATAGCTGTTGGATAAAACAATATTTCTGCTCCCATCAATGCTGTTATTCTCGCAGCTTCGGGGTACCATTGATCCCAACAAATTAAAACACCAATCGTTGCAAATTTTGTTTTGAAAACTTTATAGCCCAGATCTCCAGGAGTGAAATAAAATTTTTCATAATAAGCCGGATCATCGGGGATATGCATCTTCCTGTACTTACCCAAATAGCTACCATCAGCATCTATTACTGCCGTTGTATTATGATAAAGGCCTTGTGCTCTTTTTTCAAATAATGATGCAATAATTACTACTCCTGATTCTTTTGCAACAGTTTGTAATGATTCTGTAGAAGGACCAGGAATAGGTTCTGCCAGTTTGAAGTTTTCATAATCTTCCACATCGCAGAAGTATAAGGAGGTAAACAGCTCTTGCAGGCAAACAACCTGTGCTCCATCTGCAGCAGCTTTTTTTATTCCTTCAATTGCCTTTGCTAAATTTTCTTCTTTATTGTTAGTGCAACTCATTTGCACCAAGCCTACTTTTACTTTACTCATCACTTAAATTTGAAATGCAAAAATAATTGAATGATTCTTTTTACACATATAAACTATGCTGAATTCCTTCCCGCATTGATAATTCCAAAAGAACAACGCATCACCAGCTTTCCAAACACATCTTTTTGGGGATGAGGAATTGACTTCTCTTCCATTTCCCTAAATCTTGTTATGGCATATTGCTGTATGGTAACCAACGGCAATACAATTCTTTCCCTCATCTGTATTGATAGTTGTTCAACAGGATAATCCGCCATCAGTTCATTCTTACCTGTCAGTTGAAAAAGAAATTTCTTCGATAATTCATACTCCGCATAAATATCATTCCATATCTCCCCATATACCGGATGATCTGAAAGAAACGCAGTCAATGGGAAAAAGCATTTGTTCATAGCCATTTCACAGTTATCAATCAGTGTCCGGAAGAATAAAGACTCTTTATAAAACTTCTTGAGTTCATTAAACTTTCCTTGTTCTTTTGCTTTGCTCAATGCAGTGCCAACACCATAATACCCGGTTACATTTTGTTTTAACTGGCTCCATGCTCCAACAAATGGAATTGCCCGCAAATCTTTTAATGTAAGTTTACCCGTACCCCTTTTAGCAGGCCGGGAACCGATATTTGTCTCTGCATAAAATTTCAACGGACTCGCATGCCCAAGGTATTCAAGAAAATAGGGGTGTTCTTTTAATTTAGTGTATGCTTTAAAACTTTCGTCTGCCAGTTCACTTATTAAAGTTTCCTGGTTTTTATCAAGTGTTTCATTCTTATCAGAAAATATTTCATTGAAAACACCGGCATTTACTAATTGCTCAATATTATATTGTGCCGCATCCACCATTCCAAAATTCGAACTGACGGTTTGTCCTTGTATGGTCAATTGAATTTCCTTATTCGAAATATTCTTGCCCATCGAAGCATAAAACTTATGCGTTTTTCCACCACCTCTGGCCGGAGGGCCGCCCCTACCATCAAAAAATACTACATCAATATTATACTCTCTTGAAAGAGCTGTCAGTTCTTCTTTCGCTTTATAAATACTCCAGTTGGCCATCAGGTAGCCACCATCTTTTGTACCGTCAGAAAAGCCAACCATGATCGTTTGTTGATCACCTCTTTGCTTAATGTAATTGCGGTACACTTCATTGTCATATAACTCCTTCATCACAGCAGCCGCATTTTTCAGGTCACCGATTGTTTCAAACAATGGAATAATATCCACCGTTAATTTTTCTGGTTTCCATCCTCCTAAAAGAAAAAGGCCGTACACTTCCATTACGTTTAATGCACTGTTACAATGACTGATGATGTAACGGTTGCAGCCTTCTTCACCATTATACGATTGAATAGTCCTGATCACTCCTATTACATCAATAGTGTCCTGTTCAATATCATCTTCAAGCATTACCGAGCTTTCCAATGGTTTTAAATTGCACAATCGTTGTATCTTCTCCTTGTCTGTTATTTTGGTATAGTCTTCACCAAGATGATTACTAACTGCGTTGATGCTTTGCAACGTACTTTCATGCTTGCTACTATCCTGTCTTATATCCAATGATGCAAAATGAAGCCCGAATACTAAAACCTTATTTATAAAACTATCAACCATGTAAAGAAACAGGCTGTTGTGTTTATGGATCATTGTATCTTTTATCTGATACATTATTTCCAGTATCTCCTTCTTTGTCAAATTTGTCCGCTGCCCCGGAATAAAAATATTATTATATAATTTTCTCTCCAGTTCAGCCAATGCAGTTTCAACTCCCTCAAAAGTCAGGCGGCGTTTCAATCTTCTTACATCAAGGTAATAACATTTAATGATGCTACCCCGTAATGCTTCTGCTACCTGTAATGTTATTTCAATATTTACAAACGGGTTACCATCCCTGTCGCCACCGGGCCAAAAACCCATTTTTACAACCGGGTTGGTTGCAGGCAATGATTCAGGAAACTGGCTCTTTAAAAAATTAATTATGCGACCGGTAGCCTGGTAAAAAACATTTTCTAAAAACCAGATCAGACTCACTGCTTCATCATACGGGGTTGGCTTTTGTTTTTTGAAAAAAGCAGTCTTTCCCAATTGTTGTAAATACATGTTGATCTGGCTGGTATTGTTCTCCATCAATCCTTTTGAAAGATCGTTGATGATCGCCAGCACTGAACCAGGGTAAAATTGTGTTGGGTGTGCAGTTAACACCAACCTTACACAAAAATCTTTTAGCTTTTGTGCCAGTTCATCTTCTTTTTCCATCTTTACCACTTCCGATTCAAGGTGTTTTAATGTACCGGGGCCGTTCATATCATGTACCTGGCGAAAAGCAGCATCCTCAATTGCATCAAACAACACAACCTGGCGTTCTGCATATTGTACGAACCGAAACAGAAGACTTAATTTTTCTTTATCGGTAATATATGCCGTGTGCTTGCTAAAAAACTCATCAATTATGGTAACCGGGCTTTGCCTTTTTAAATAGCCATCTTCACAATTAGATAACAGCAATGATAAGAGTATACCCGTTTTTTCTATGCGGTGAAAAGGAAGGGAAGTAAACAAGCTATTATACAGTTGAAACCGTATTCCTATATCATTTTTAAAATGCTGCAAAGCTCTGTTGGAAGAATGATCCATTGTTTAGTTTTTCCGAATTAATAATGTGGTTTTGCAGACAATCGAAGCCTTGTGAAAATAACGATTTTATCAATAAAACCGGGAGGGCTGAAAGCCGGAATTTATTTGAATCAAAGAGATATGATCAACGTTCAGGTCAAAAAAAATGTCCCTTTCGGGACATTTAAAATTTTATTCTACTTCTTTACCGCCCATGAGCTTTTCCTGCCATTCTTTCAATTCATCCCATTTTCCATCAGCAGCTAAAGCAGCCTGCTCTGGCCAGGTAGTTGGATCCTGTCCGCCGAAATTACCATCGGCAGCAATTAAAATAGTTTTAATATTCTCAACAGATTCTTTAGCCAGATCAGCATACGTATTAATGCCATACTCATGCAATGCTTCCTCTACTTTAGGACCAACGCCTTCAATCTTTTTTAAATCATCCTTTGCCTTGGCTTTACTTTCTTTTGCAGCCGGAGCAGCAGTTTCTGTACCCTCTTTTTTACTTCCACCAGAACGACGGGTTCTCTTTGCAGCTGTTTTTTCTTCACCTTTTCCTTTGCCGTAAATTTCGTTGAAATCAACCAATTCAATCATTGCAGTTTCAGCGTTATCCCCAACTCTTGCACCTAACTTGATGATACGGGTATAGCCGCCAGGACGACCGCCCACTTTCTCAGCTACACTACCAAACAATTCTTTGATGGCTTCCTTATCCTGCAGGTAGCTGAATACCACACGACGCTGGTGTGTAGTATTTTCTTTTCCTTTTGTAATTAAAGGCTCCACATACACTCTCAATGCTTTTGCTTTAGCAGTTGTCGTTACAATTCTTTTATACTGAATTAACTGGCAGGCAAGGTTACTTAATAAAGCATCTCTGTGTGCTTTCTTTCTGCCTAAATTTTTAATTTTATCTCCGTGACGCATGACTTTTAAATTTTAAGATGTTGCACCGTGTCAGGATTTACAACATTCGCTGTCTTGTTATGCAAAACAGCATTGTTATTAAATAATTATTCAATTTCAAGACTCTTCTTATGCCCCTCTTTCGGAGGTTCCCTTAAAGGGAACGAACGTAGTTCAGGGGGAGGCCTTAGAATTCGCTTGGATCAATACCCAGTTTAATCAGATCCATTCCGAAATGCAAACCTCTTTCAGTAAGCACTTGCTCAATCTCTGACAATGACTTCTGTCCGAAGTTGCGGAATTTCATTAAATCTTCCTGCTCATATTGAACTAACTCACTTAATGAATTTATTTTCGCAGCTTTTAAACAATTGAAGGCACGAACAGAAAGATCAAGATCTTCTAATGGAGTTTTCAAAACTTTACGTAATTGTAAAGTTTGTTCGTCCACCATATCTTCTTTCTTCTCTTCTTTATTGTCAAAAGTGATGTTTTCATCAGTGATGATCATCAAATGCTGAATCAAAATTCTTGAAGCCTGCTTCACAGCTTCTTCAGGATGGATAGTACCATCTGTAGAAACTTCCATGATCAGTTTTTCAAAGTCAGTACGCTGTTCCACACGGGTATTCTCAATAGTGTACTTCACATTTTTTATCGGGGTGAAGATGGCATCAATCGGAATATATCCAAGAGGAGCATCTTTTACTTTATTATCCTCAGCAGGAACATAACCACGGCCTTTACCGATAGTCAGTTCTATATCCATTCTTGCAGAAGAGTCCAACGTGCAGATAAGCAAATCCGGATTCATGATCTGGAATGAATGAGTGCTTTCGCCCAGCATACCAGCAGTGAATTCCGTTCTGTTCTTGATAGACAAAATGATTCTCTCATTTGCCACATCATGATCAACAATCTTCTTAAAGCGGATTTGCTTAAGATTCAGGAATATTTCAACAACATCTTCGCTGATTCCTTTCATAGTTGCAAACTCATGCTCCACACCTTCGATCTTTACACCTATGATAGCATAGCCTTCAAGCGAATTAAGTAACACACGACGAAGTGCATTACCGATTGTAACACCGTAACCAGGTTCCAACGGACGAAACTCAAATTGTGCTTCGAAATCAGACGCTTTCTGCAAAATGATTTTATCGGGTTTCTGGAAATTTAATATTGCCATATTGTTATTTTAGATTTACGATTTTAGATTTATGATTTCATCAATGGAATAGCTTTCACAATTCACCACTGACTATTCATTATTACTTAGAGTACAATTCCACGATCAACTGCTCCTTAATGTTTTCAGGAACACTTTCCCTTTCAGGATAAGTGATGAAGGTACCTTTCATCTCCGTTTCATTCCAATCTAACCAACTGAACTTCGGATTCTTTGCTCTAATCACACTTGTAATAGAAGTTCTTCCTTTACTACCTTCTTTAATAGTAATTACATCACCAGCTTTCATCTGGTATGATGGAACGTTTAAAACGTCACCATTTACTTCAATGTGCTTATGACTTACTAACTGACGGGCAGCCGGGCGACTTGGAGCAATCCCCATACGGAAAACTGTATTGTCCAAACGGGCTTCACAAAGTTTGATAAGGTTTTCGCCTGTTACACCTCCACGACGGGAAGCTTCTTCAAATGTTTTGCGAAACTGTTTTTCTAAAATACCGTAAGTGTACTTAGCTTTTTGTTTTTCACGAAGCTGTAAAGCGTATTCACCTAAAGTTTTACGCTTCTTCTTATCGCCATGCATCCCGGGAGGGTTGCTGTTTTTGTCAAGCCATTTGCCGTTACCTAAAATTGGCTCACCGAAACGACGGGAAATCTTGGTCTTTGGACCAGTGTACCTTGCCATAGTTTTTATTCATTTACGCTTTTTTGTAACGGTGCTTTGATCAGTAAAAGCGTTAAAAAATCAATCAGGCACCCTTTTTAAAAATGAACTGTTCTGATCCTTTCAGAACAATTATAACTATATATTCCTTTCTCCCCTTCAGGCCCGCCCGGATGACCCCGGTCGGAAGGGGGATGGGGGTATTATACTCTTCTTTTCTTTGGAGGACGGCAACCATTGTGTGGCAATGGAGTTACGTCTTTAATCATCACAATTTCAATCCCACTTTGTGAAAGAGAACGAATAGCACCTTCACGACCAGAACCTGGTCCCTTTACAAACACATCCACTCTTTTCAAACCAGCATCCAACGCTGTTTTAGCTGCATCAGATGCTGCCATCTGCGCTGCGTAAGGAGTATTCTTCTTAGACCCTCTGAAACCCATTTTACCAGCACTGCTCCAGGCAACTACTTGTCCGGTTTTGTTAGTAAGGCTGATAATAATGTTGTTGAACGTTGCAGAAATGTGCGCATCTCCATATGCATCTACTTTTACTATTCTTTTCTTTGCTGCTGCTTTTGCGCTGCCACCCTGTTGTTGTGCTTTTGCCATAATCTTTCTTCTTAGGTAATCTTCTTATGTTAAAAAATTATCTCGCTTTAGGCGAAACCTGAATTAATCCTACTCCTGCACCGGGCATCCGTAATTAATTCAGTGTTGATGGTGCTTCCTTCGCTACACTCAGGATGACAAATTTGTCATTCCGAATAGAGGGAGGAATTATTTCTTAGCTGCCTTCTTCTTACCGGCAACTGTCTTTCTCTTACCTTTTCTTGTACGGCTATTTGTCTTGGTACGTTGTCCACGAACAGGTAAACCTTTACGATGGCGTAATCCACGGTAGCAGGCAATATCAAGCAAACGCTTAATACTTGTCTGTACTTCTGAACGTAACTGGCCTTCTACTTTTAATTCTTCCGTAATTGTATTACGAATTTCAGTCAGTTCTTCATCATTCCACTCCTGTACTTTTTTATTCCTGTCAATACTATGTTTGTCAAGAATGTATTTAGCAGTAGAAGGTCCTATTCCATAGATATAGGTAAGTCCTATTTCGCCTCTTTTATTTTTTGGTAAGTCAACACCGGCAATACGAGCCATATTTCTGTTTTAATTTATTAGTTTACTTTTTTCAAATTGGCAATCTGCAATAAGCAATTTGCAAATTGTCCATTGCCTATTGATTAACCTTGTCTTTGTTTAAAACGAGGATTCTTTTTGTTAATAACATACAGTATGCCTTTACGACGAACTATTTTGCAATCAACACTGCGCTTTTTAATAGATGCTCTTACTTTCATAATATTTATTTTTCTTTTGTCACCCTGAGCAAAGCGAAGGGTTACTTGTACCTGAAATTTATTCTTCCCCTTGTTAAATCATAGGGTGACAACTCAACTCCTACTTTATCACCTGGTAAAATACGGATGTAATGCATCCTCATTTTTCCAGAAATGGTAGCTAATATTTCATGCCCGTTTTCAAGTTTTACTTTAAACATAGCATTTGATAAAGCTTCTACTATTGTTCCATCCTGTTTAATAAGTGGTTGTTTCGCCATATAATTTTTGGGAACGCAAAGGTAGGAGTATCAGGGTGAAAAAAGAAATAACCCCGATTATTTTTGGCGGTTTTGTGGAAAACCAATGCTAGTTTCCCAAAAACAGGCCTGAAAATTGATGATTAGGGCATCTCAAGATGCACTTTTGTCATATCCAGGTACAAATTCTGAAGCTCATGTACCCCTAACGGAAACTCAAAATGCCTTTTATCTTCTCTCCACCACATCTCAACATTTGAAAAATCTCCCTT
>JBBSJN010000101.1:0-10375 GCA_038257235.1 Chitinophagales bacterium | reverse complement strand
TATAATTACTGCCTGGGCATCAAAAATATTTTGAATCCTTTCTCCTACAAGATTATAAATGGATTCAATATCAAGTTCTGTTGCTAATCCTTCCTGCACACTATTAATAACAGCCAGTTCCGCAGTACGTTGTTCTGTTTCTTTTAATAAACGGCTTGTTTCGTCAAAGAGTCTTGCATTTTCCAATGCCACACTCATGCTGTTGGCCAATGTTTCCAACAAGCGGACATCTGCATCACTAAATGCATTTTCATGGTCAACATTCTGAAGGCTAACATAGCTGGTAATTTTATCACCAATAATCAGTGGAACATATACAGTGGATTGTGGAAGCTCAGTGCCTGGAGCTACTTTCATTCCAAAATTGGCAAACGCTTTTTCAAAATCTTTGTTGATGACAATTTTTTGTTTTGTTTTGATAAGATGCTGCCTTAATTTATCCAGCGGCCTTGGTTCCAGGTGAAATCGTTTACCGTTTTCCAATACATATTTGAAATGCTCTTCACCTTTTTCCTGATCTAATGTGGCAATAACTACGGCTTGTGCTTTAAATAAATCTCTAATCCGGTCTCCAACTAGGTCATAAATGGATTGAATGTCCAGTTCATTTGCCAACCCTTCCTGTACACTATTAATAACTGCGAGTTCAGCAGTACGTTGTTCTGTTTCTTTCAGTAACCGGGATGTTTCATCAAAAAGTCTTGCATTTTGCAGGGCAACACTCATGCTGTTGACTAATGTCGACAGCAGACTTATATCGGCATCCGAAAAGGCATGTTCCTCATCAAGGTTTTGTAAACTGATAACACCTTTTACTTTACCTCCTGCCATCATAGGGGCGTATACATGAGATTTTGGTGTTTCACCAATCAGTATTTCATTATTAAACTCCCTCATGGCCTTTTCTACATTTTCATTATGGAGCAGCAACTGTCCGGTTTTAATAACATGTTTTCTGAAACCTTTTGCTTCCCGGGGCCCAAGCATGGTTCTATCGCCTTTTTCGTAGGCATATTGATCTTCAATCACATTCTTATCAGCATCATAAGTAACGATATCGATAACCTGAGCGTTAAAAATTTCCCGCATTTTTTCCCCCACCATTTCATAAATAGCTTGTATGTCCAGTTCATGTGCTAAACCTTCCTGCACACTATTGATCACAGCCAGTTCAGCAGTACGTTGTTCCGTTTCTTTTAATAAAAGAGTGGTCTTGTCAAATAGCCGGGCATTTTCCAATGCCACACTCATCGTATTGGCAAGTGTATTTAGCAGATTAACATTTGATTCAGGGAATGCATTTTCCTGATCAAGATTTTGTAAACTTATTATACCTGTTACTGCTTCTCCTGTAACCAAAGGAACCAATACAATAGATTTTGAACCTTCACCAACAACAACTGCATTGTCAAAAGCTTTCCTTTCATTTTCCATGTCTTTGTTAATGACAAGGGTCTTTTTGTTTTCAATTACATATTTACGAAAGCCATTGGGTTCTCTTGCTCCAAGCAAGGTTCTGTCTCCTTTTTCGTAGGCATATTGATCTTCAATAAGATTTTCTTTTGCATTGTAAGTAACGATATCAATAACCTGCGGGTTAAAAATATTTCGCATTTTTTCACCTACCATTTCATAGATAGCTTTTATATCTAATTCACTGGCCAATCCTTCCTGCACACTATTGATAACCGCCAGTTCAGCAGTTCGTTGCTCCGTTTCTTTTAATAAACGATTTGTTTCATCAAAAAGCCTTGCATTTTCCAACGCAACAGTCATGCTATTCACTAAAGTTGATAACAAGCTGACATCTGAATCTGAAAAAGCGTTTTCCTGGTCAAGGTTTTGTAAACTGATAACGCCTTTTACTTTTCCACCTGCAATCATAGGGGCATATACCTGGGATTTTGGAATTTCTCCTATCAATATTTCATTATTGAAATCCACCATTGCCTTATCAACGTTATCATTATGTTTCAATAATTCGCTGGTTTCAATAACATGCTTTCTGAAACCTTTAGGTTCTCTCGGACCAACCAGCGTTCTGTCGCCTTTTTCATAAGAATACTGGTCTTCAATTAAATTTAATTTAGGATCATAAGTAACAATATCAATAACCTGCGCATTAAAAATATTTCGCATTTTTTCACCTACCAATTCATAAATAGCTTTGATGTCTAATTCGCTGGCAAGTCCCTCCTGCACACTATTGATCACTGCTAATTCTGCATTGCGTTGTTCCGTTTCTTTTAATAAGTGACTGGTTTCATCAAAGAGTTTAGCATTTTCCAATGCTACACTCATACTGTTCGCCAATGTCTTAAGCATACTTACTTCAGAATCTGAAAATGCTTTTTCCTTATCCAGGCTTTGTAAACTGATCATACCGTTCACTAACCCAGAAGATATCATTGGTACAAAAACAACCGATTTAGGCATTTCTCCGTGAATTACCTTTCCTCCAAATTCAATTGCTTTTTTTTCTAGTTCCTCATTGATCAATAAAGTAAGACCATTGTCAACAACATGTTTTCTAAAACCGTTAGGTTCCCATTTACCAACTAAGGTTCTATCACCTTTTTCATAAGCATAATGGTCTTCCATTATGTTTGTTTTGCTATCATACGTTGCAATATCTATAACCTGGGCATTAAATATTCCCCTTATTTTTTCGCCCACTAATTCATAAATGGCATTGATATCCATTTTTTTGGCGAGGCCCTCCTGCACACTATTAATAACAGCAAGTTGCTTATTACGTTGATTTAATTCTACTGTCTTTTGCTCTAAGAGTTTTTCCAGTTCTGAAATAGACGAATCGCTTTTTAGCATAAAAATCTGAAGTTATAAATGACAATGTTGGTTTTTCTCTGATAGCAGAGTTATAAAGACTTAGTAAACAGGGGGTAAAGGACTGAAGTATAATAAATATATGCTAGTAAATATAAAACAATCCTTTAGAAATTCCGATTGTTTTTAAACCTATTAATAACTAAATGGGTTTTCTCTGTTTGTAAATTCATAATGATGGTATGAATCAGCATTTATTCTATTTGTGAATACTGTTGATGTTAGTAGTTATACATACAATATTCATTATGTATAAGGATATAGGAGCAAATAATCTGAAAATAGAGTTTCGGGGGTTTGTAATTCTTATTACGATAAAGATGAACTCCAAATTAATTGGTAAGGATCAGTTTTCCCTTTAACACAGGTAAATAAAAAGCAGGTGATAAAAGGCATATTGATTCTTTCTTCGGTGGTTTCTGTATCACCGGGAAAATCGATGGCCATAGTCCCACTTACATATGATTCTGTAGAAGAAGTTTCCAGGGCTTTAAAGCCGTTTGGCATTTTCTCATTACCAAAACCTATTTCATAACGGCGGTAAGCAAGTCGTTCTACCAGATTTTGTAAAAATTCTGGTTGATCGAAAGAGGCAGAAATGTGTAGATTTTGTTTCATAACAAGGCTATTTAGTTGTTCTTACCCTGTTCTGTCAGCACTTTTCATTTCTACCCTTCAGGGTCTTTTTATCATCTACGTATTAGATGCGTAAACAGCCTTGTTTACTTATTAAGGGAATGTGAAAGTTGAAGGTTTGAAGTCTTTTTTACTTTAAATAAACATCCACTTTTTTGGCGATTGTTTTTTTCACCTTCTCCCAGGTTTGCTTTTTTAAACTTATCGGGTCTTCGCTTTCTTCCGCATCAGCAAAAAAGGTGATAGCCTGCGGCACGGTAATTAAAAGGTTTTGCGTAGTATATTTTTCTTTATGGAAATTGATGAAGTCACTGACAGAAAAATGATTGAGCAATTCTGCAATATCCCAGAAATCTTTTTTCTTGCCCCTGCCCAATATAGCCTGCACTTTCATCGCAATTATATCTTCAGTTGAAAAGAATCTTATCCCTTCAATGGTTTGTTCAGGCCTGATCAATGGGTGTGGGTGACGGATAATATCAATTTTTATATCATCAATAAAGCCAAAAATTCCAAAGCGGGGGTTTGTTGATCTGTTTACAAAAGAGGATTTAAATTTTTTTTCCAGTGCATTAATAATGGCTGGATTTTCGAAAGGTTTGTTCGAAAATAAATCTAAATCAACAGAAATTCTGTGTCCATATAAAAGGGATAACGCCGTTCCGCCAACTAAAGAAAAATCTTGCAGTTCAGGAATTCCAAGTAATTGCTCTAATATGGAAAAAGCGAAGGGTTCGACTGTCTCAAGGCGTAACATCTGAAATCTTTTAATGGTTTGTGAATAACAGCACTTGCCAGATACATGGTGGTCTCAGGTAAAAATTTTGCATTTAACAACGCCTCAGTTACCTTTTCATCGCCGTAATAGCGGCGGCAATTGCGAATGTCTTCCACATCGCCTCGTTCAAAAACCCTTTCTATTACGAAATTGGCTTTTGCATCGTAGTCAATATTCTCGAATACAACATCCCAGAAAATTCGTTTATGAAATATGGGTTTTGCTTTTTCAGGCATAGATAAAGGTACTATAATTTAAAAATTACTAAAAAAGCTCAAACTTATCACCATCAAACAAACCTTTATCACTAAGTTTTACATGTGGTATTACGAGTAAAGCCATAAACGAAAGGGTCATAAATGGGGAGCCTAAAGTGGAACCAAGTTCTTCTTTTGTCATTTTATCAATTGCGGTATAATCGGCAGCTATTTTGTAGCCATCTTCATTACTCATTAATCCTGCCACCGGTAATCCAAGAACGGCCTCCATCCAGCTCCCTTCCAAAGAGGGAGAGTAAGTACAACTGACACCGCCTTTTTTTTCAATAACAAGATTTACCGCTCTGCAAATGCTTTCATCATCAACTCCCACAGCAACAATATTGTGACTGTCATGAGCTACAGAAGAAGCCAAGGCTCCTTTTTTCAATCCAAAGTTTTTAATAAAGCCTTTGGCAACATGTGAGTTTGAATAGCGATTAACTACCACAATTTTTAAAATATCTCTATCAACATCACTTACCATCTTACCGTCAGTTACTTTCGGTTCTAGTAAAAGCTTATTAGTGATCAATTGGCCGTCCAGGGCTTCGATGACATTAATTTCTTTTTCGTTCTCATAAACAATTTCATAATCTGCAACCTCTTTTTTAGTACAGGAAAACTTATTGATGATCGCTGATTTTGTTGTTTTAATATAGGATTTTCCATTCTCTGCCACCAACTCACCGTTAATAAAAGTTTTTACCACATCAAAATTTACAAGATCTTTTATTACAATAAAATCTGCTGCATCGCCTTCACGTAGTTGTCCAACATCTAATTTGTAATGGAGAACCGGGTTAATACATGCCGCTTTTAATATGTTGAAAACATCGATTCCTTTTGCAATTGCTCTTGCACATAGTTGATTGATATGTCCCAGTACTAAACTATCCGGATGTTTATCATCGCTGCAGAACATCATCATATCTGGCCAATCATTCAATAAGTCAATTAATGCTTCAAAATTTTTCGCAGCACTTCCTTCCCGGATGATGATCTTCATTCCGTAATTCAATTTATCTAAAGCCTCTTCTTTTGTAAAACATTCATGATCGGTGGAGATGACAACCTCCCCAAACCCCACCGAAAAAGGGGCTTTAGATTCACTAATGGGTAATGAAGTTTTATTTTTTGAAGACTTTAAGAACCCTCCTTCGGAGGG
The DNA here is from genome assembly GCA_038257235.1 of Chitinophagales bacterium. Classification (GTDB taxonomy): domain Bacteria; phylum Bacteroidota; class Bacteroidia; order Chitinophagales; family Chitinophagaceae; genus JJ008. Next base: position 4,689 of record JBBSJN010000101.1, on the reverse strand, counting down.
CAGGGAGGCTTGTATATATTTTCTTGCATCTTCACCTCTCAAACCCGGAGCATGTCCATCGACAGGTTTATTTAACCGATGCGCAGTTTCAATTTTCTTCATTACCTCTTCATCTTTAAATAGCACACCCGGGAAGTTCATCATTTCGCTCAGGTATTTTATTTCATCTCTTTTCAATAATTTTTCAACCTCATTTGCATCTAACGAAGCTCCGGCAGTTTCAAAAGTAGTGGCGGGTACGCAGCTTGGTGCTCCAAAGTTGAATTTGAAAGGAACCGTTTTTCCGTTTTCAATCATAAATTCCACACCTTCCATACCGCATACGTTGGCAATTTCATGCGGATCACTTACGGTTGCAACTGTGCCATGAACAACTGCCAGTCTGGCAAACTCCGATGGAACCAGCATGGAGCTTTCAATATGTACATGGCTGTCGATAAACCCTGGTAGAATATAATGATGATGACTAAGCTCTTTTTCTGTTATTTTCCTGATGGCACTTATTTTTCCTTCATTTACAACCAGTTCGGCTGGATAAATCGTCTGATTGAACAAATCAACCATTTGACCTTTAACTGTAAAATTGCCGTTCATCTTATTATTTTGTTAGTTTACGATAAAAATACAGTTTTGATCTTCGGATAACATAAATTTGTCAATCAATTTTTTAAATACTAAACTCAAAAAATGAAACGAATAATTTTTTCTTTCTTATTACTTGGAGCATCATTTATTGTGAAGGCGCAAACAGCCGATGAAATAATAAGTAAACATGTAGAAGCAATAGGAGGGTCGGATGCCTGGAAAAAGGTAAATGCTATTAAGCAGGAAGGTAATGTAAAAGTGCAGGGAGCAGATGTAAGCGTTACCCTTACAACATTAAATGGAAAAGGAAGCCGTCAGGATATTTCTTTAATGGGGATGAATGGATTTCGAATTGTTACACCAGCTGCTGGTTGGAATTTTATGCCTTTTCAAGGGCAGACACAAGTAGATCCGATGACAGCTGAAGACTTAAAAGAGGCACAGGATGATTTAGATGCGCAGGGAAAATTGATTGATTATAAAGCAAAAGGAACGAATGTGGAGTTTTTTGGTAAGGACGATGTGGACGGAACAGAGTGTTACAAAATTGTTGCTACTACAAAGTCGGGTGTAAAGGAGACTTTTTTTATTGATCCAAAAACATCTCTTATCATTAAATCAATTGCAGTAATGAAAGCGAATGGACAAGAAGTGGAGCAAGCCAGTATGTACAGCAATTATACCAAATTACCGGAAGGCATTATGGTACCGATGTCGATTATGTTGCCATTTGGCGAATTGAATATTACAAAAGTTGAAGTGAACCCTGTTGTTGATGAAGGCATTTTTAAACCTACTAAATAATTTTCTTAATTCAACTAACCCCGGTATCTTTTATCGGGGTTTCTTTTTTTAAAACTGCATAATATGAGAAGTATTCTAAAAAATAGTAAAATCTTTTCTTTTAGTTTGATAATGGTAACTGCATCAGCAGTTTCATTTGCACAAACAGAAATCAACTCATCCACCTTTGGAATGATGGAAGCCCGGTCCATGGGGCCTGCTACTATGAGTGGCCGGATAACTGCTATTGATGGTGTGGCGGCTGATGGCAAAACGATATATGTAGGAACTGCCGGAGGTGGAATATGGAAAACAACTAACGGGGGTGCTTCCTTCAGCTCCATTTTTGATAAATATTGTCAAAGTATTGGTGCTATCGCAGTAGACCCCAAAAATCCAAAAGTAATATTTGCCGGAACTGGTGAAAGTAATATGCGTAATACCGTTTCTATCGGGGATGGGTTATACAAATCAACCGATGGTGGAAGTAATTGGAGAAAGATCGGTTTAGAGAATACCGAACATATAGCTGATATAGTTATTAATCCTAAAAATTCTGACATAATTTATGTTGCAGCACCAGGTCCGTTATGGAGCAAGAGCAAAGACAGAGGTTTATATAAATCATCCGACGGTGGAAAAACATTTGAAAAAATATTATTCATCAGTGAAGATGCTGGTTGTGCAGATGTTGCAGTAGATCCCGAGCATCCCGATACGGTATATGCTTCTACCTGGGAATTTAGAAGAAAACCTTATTCATTTAATTCCGGTGGAAATGGAAGTGGCATGTGGAAGAGTACAGATGGTGGTAAGACATGGAAGGAATTGAAAAACGGGTTGCCACCTAAACCATTTGGAAGAATTGCATTTGCAATAGCACCCAGTGCACCACAAAATATTGTTGCAATTGTAGAAGCTGCCGAAACGGGTCTTTATATTTCATCAAATGGTGGCGAAAGCTGGAAGAAACAAAGTGCTTCTATGAATGTTGTTTCCAGACCATTTTATTTTGCAACAATTGTTATTGATCCAAACGATCCTAAAAGGGTATATCGTCCGGGTTATGGATTTTCCTATTCAACGGATGGCGGTTATTCATTTGCTGATGCCAGTGCAGAAGGGGGGTGGTTGCATAGCGATCATCATGCTTTATGGATAAATCCGCTTAACACCAGTCAGCTTTATCTGGGTACTGATGGTGGTGTTTATATCAGTCTTGATAAAGGAGCTACCTGGAATTTTGTTCATAATCTTCCTGTTAGTCAGTTTTATCATGTAGCAATGGATAATAAAAAACCATACAATTTATATGGTGGTTTACAGGATAATGGAAGCTGGGTTGGTCCCTCAGCTGCACCAGGCGGTGTTAGCAATGCAAACTGGAAACCAATAAATGGTGGAGATGGTTTCTGGGTACAACCTGATCCGGTAGATGCTGATATTGTTTATGCAGAATCACAAGGTGGTGAGGTAAACAGGATAAATCGTTCAACTGTAAAAGCTGTCGGAATAAAGCCACAGCAGGGAACTACGGAAGAAAAGCTACGATGGAATTGGAATACACCAATTGTAGTTGGCGTTGCTAATAAAAAGAATTTATACATGGGTAATCAATACCTGTATAAAACTACTGATCAGGGAAGAAACTGGAACCGCATATCTCCTGACTTAACAACGAATAATAAGGAGAAACAAAAACAGGAAGAAAGTGGAGGCCTTAGCGCTGATAATACTTCTGCAGAAAATCATTGTACCATTTTTGCAATAGCAGAATCACCGCTGGATGAAAAATTAATTTGGGTAGGAACCGACGACGGAAATCTGCAATACACAACTGATGCAGGAAAGACATGGACGAATGTTGCTGCTAATTATGCAAAGACCGGAATACCTGCACAAACCTGGGTAAGCAGTATTGAACCTTCTTTGTATGATAAGAATACTGTTTATGCAACTTTTGATAATCACATGTATGGTGATCATAAGACCTATGTTGGGGTTTCAAAAGATATGGGAAAATCATGGACAATGTTCAAGAGTGAAGAGTTTACAGGCTTTGCGCATAAAATAAAAGAAGACCTGAAAAATAAAGACCTTTTATTTCTTGGAACAGAAATGGGATTGTTCGCTTCATTAAATGGCGGACAAAAATGGTTCAGAATGAAAAATAATATTCCGGAATATATTTTAGCAAGAGATATTCAGATAAATCCGGTAACCAATGATCTCGTCATTGCAACACATGGCCGTGGTTTATATATTGTAGATGACATTTCTCCGATGCGCAGTATGACAAAAGAAATTGCTGAAAAAGATGTGGTACTGTTTCCTACACCGCCACTTACCTTAACGATGGGGCAGTTTGGAAATGGTGGTTTTCCAAAAACAAGCGGATTTGTTGCACCTAACCCTGTTTCTATTCCGCCAATAAAATATTACCTGAAAGAAAGAATGAGCAAAGGAGATGTCAAAGCTGAAATTTATGATGCAAGCGGAAACCTGATTCAGACAATTCCCGGATCTAAAAGAAAAGGGATAAATATGCTTAACTGGAACCTGAATATGAAACCGCCAAAAGTTGCCAGTGGTGGTGCAAAACTTGATTTTGGTGCATTGATTTCTCCAATGGTACTACCCGGCGATTATACGTTAAAACTTACAGTCGGAGATACTGTTTATAAGTCAATACTAAAAGTGGTACATGATGCATCTAATAAAGACTTTACGTTGGAAGACAGAAAATTACAGCATAAAACAGCCATGGAGCTATATAAAATGCATGAACAATTAGCGGCTGTTGTTGATATTATAAATGAAAAGCAGACACTTATAAATGATAATCTTACCAAAGTAAAGGATTCAACCTTGAAAAGATCGATGATAGCATATCATGATGAACTGGAAAAATTGCGGTCTGAAAGTCTTGCTACAAAACAAAAATCAATTTTTGCAGATGAAAAAAAGTTGCGGGAAGAAATTACAGAAGTATATGCAGCAGTGAGCGGACAAGAAGCGGCACCGTCTAATCTGCAGGTGCAACGCACTGCCGTTTTACAAGGCGAAGTGAAAAAGAAAGCAGATGCTAATAAGCAAATTGCAGACAAATATGATAAAATCGTAATGGATGGATTGAGAAAAGAAGGCTTATCAGGAGAAAAGAAAGGGTTTTAAATTAATTTAATTTTTTTATATGATCTATAGCTACGCTTGAAAAAGAGTAGCTATTTTTTTAAGTTACAATTCGTACATTCATTCCCTTAATAATCAGCATATGAAATCCGCTATAAAAATTTTCGTACCTCTTTTCTTCAGAGCGAT
>JBBSJN010000100.1:0-10383 GCA_038257235.1 Chitinophagales bacterium | reverse complement strand
TCAAGACCAGCTTCTCTTATTACTGCCAGAGCCTGAGAGGCAAAGGCTTCATTTAATTCTATCAGATCAATATCAGCCAGGTTCATTCCGGCCTGTTTCAATACTTTAGGAATAGCAGCCACAGGACCAATTCCCATAATGCGGGGATGAACACCTGCAACAGCGCTGTTTACCAAACGGCCAATTGGTTTTAATCCCAGTTCATTCATCATCTTCTCTCCCATTACAATAACAAATGCTGCGCCATCCGAAGTCTGAGATGAATTACCAGCAGTAACAACACCGCCTGCAGCAAATGCAGGTCTTAATTTCGCTAATGCTGCTATAGAAGTATCAGCTCTTGGACCTTCGTCAGTATCCATATTGTAGTTTCTCTTTTGCTTTTTGCCTTGTGCATCCAGATAAATTTCTTCCACATTGATTGGGAGAATACCTGGTTTGAAATAACCTTTTTCAATTGCTGCTAATGCTTTTTGATGTGAGTTATAAGAAAACTCATCCTGATCTTCACGGTTTACTTTATAATCTTTTGCAACAGCTTCTGCAGTAAGTCCCATACTTAAATAATAGTCAGGTTCATCTTTTGCAATGGCATAAGAAGGAACAGTTTTCCAACCGGCTGTTGGTACCAGGCTCATGCTCTCTGTACCACCAGCGATAATACAATCAGCCATTCCCGTTCGAATCTTGGCAGTTGCCATGGCAATTGTTTCAAGACCTGAAGCACAATATCGGTTGACAGTAGCACCCGGCACATCAAAACCCAATGCTCTTGCCGAAATGATGCGGCCAAATTGTAATCCCTGCTCTGCTTCCGGTACCGCATTACCAACCAGTACATCATCTACTCTATTAGGCTCCAACTGTGGAACAGTGGCCATTAAGCCTTTAATAACCTCAACTGCCAGATCATCCGGTCGATAGAAACGGAATCCACCTCTTTTTGATTTACCTACTGCTGTTCTGAAACCGGCGATTATATATGCTTCTTGCATGATATTAAATTTACCCCCCAACCCCTGTCCGACCGGATCGTCCGGGCGGGCCTAAAGGGAGTTATTAATTATAATCTCTCAGGGAAAGAGATGCTTAGTTGTTTATGCAACTTTCTGTATCAAAGGTATCAAATGATAAACTTAAAAATAGCTTTTGAAAATGTATTTTTGTAAAAAAAAGGATGGATAACATCATTACAATAAAAATAAAAGACAAAAAAGCCCGAAAGGTTATTGAAAGTCTTGAGGAGATAAAATTTATACAAATTGTCAACGATCCCACATTGGGCTTCACCGGGAAAAAGAAAAAGCAGGCAAAAGATTTTCTATCAGCATTGCAACAAGCAAAACTTGCAGAAGATGGAAAAGTTAAATTGAAAACTGCCCAAAGTCTTATTAATGAATTATAGCATTTCCCGTACTGACGAATTTTCAAAGTACTTAAAACAGCTTGCAAAAAAATATCCTTCGCTAAAAAGGGATTATGAACAACTTTTAGTTTCTCCAGAGAATCCGCAACAAGGTACTTCTTTAGGACAAAGTTGTTATAAGGTTCGCTGGCGAATCAGTTCTAAACATACGGGTAAAAGTGGCGGGGCAAGAGTTATTACCTATGTAAAAATCGAAAAGAAACATATTACATTGCTTGACGTATATGATAAAGCAGATAAGAAATCCCTTTCAGAAAAAGAATTAGCGCTACTTATTAAAAAAGCAGGATAAAATGTATAAGATTATCCGGTCATCCCTGTTTTTATTTCCTCCGGAGTGGGTTCATTATTTTTCGATGAATGGATTAAACCTACTTTGTAATATTGGTTTTAAAAAACTAATTGCAAAGTCTTTTACTCCAAAAGGCATTCTGGAATTTGAGATTTGGAATTTAAAATTTCCAAACCGAGTTGGTCTTGGTGCTGGCTTCGATAAAAATGCCCGTTACCTGAGAGAACTGGAGTGCCTTGGTTTTGGTTTTGTAGAAATTGGAACAGTAACGCCTTTACCACAGACGGGAAATGATAAACCTAGATTGTTTCGTTTACCAAAAGACAAAGCTCTCATTAACCGGATGGGTTTTAATAATGATGGAGTTAAAGTAATAGCTGAAAGACTTCGTCAATGGTCAATGGTGAATAGTCAATTAAAAGACACCCATTCACCATTGACTATTCACCATTCACGGCTAATTATCGGCGGAAACATTGGAAAAAATAAAGTGACGCCTAATGAAGATGCATGGAAGGATTATGAAATTTGCTTTAAAGCGTTACATCCTTACGTAGATTATTTTGTGGTAAATGTAAGCTCTCCAAATACACCGGGGTTAAGAGAATTACAAGAGAAAGATGCTTTGAGAAAAATTTTGACTCATCTGCAAAATGAAAATTTAAAATTTGCCCGTCCGGAAGGCGGGTTCGAAAACAAAAAACCAATCTTATTAAAAATTGCACCTGATCTTACTAATGAACAAATTGATGATGTAATTGAACTGGCATTGGAAATAAAATTAGATGGATTGGTAGCAGTCAACACAACTATCAGCCGGGCAGGACTTATGACTCCAGACTCCAGACTAAACACAGTTGGTACCGGGGGACTGAGCGGTTTGCCACTGAAACAAAGAAGCACTGAGATTGTAAAATATATTTGTGATAAGACAGGAGGAAAAATTCCAGTAATAGCCAGTGGTGGTATTTTTACAGGTGATGATGCAAACGAAAAATTAAATGCCGGTGCATCATTGGTACAAGTGTGGACAGGTTTTATATATGAGGGTCCTGCAATTGTAAAAAACATCATTCAATCGATCGATAAAAAATAAAAAAAGCAGAAATCATGGATTATCAAATTATTATTTCGCTATTAACATTAATTGCTTTAGAAGTTGTATTGGGAATAGATAATGTAATTTTTATCTCTATTCTAGCAAATAAACTTCCTGTTCATCAGCAAAAGAAAGCAAGGTTTTACGGCCTGATACTGGCTATGATTTTGCGATTGGGACTATTGGCAATGTTGTCTGTCATTTTAAAACTGGATGACGACCTGTTTACAATTTTTAAAGAGGGTATTTCAGCTAAAGATTTGATTTTAATAGTAGGGGGTATTTTTTTACTATATAAAAGCTCTTCAGAAATTTATCATAAAATGGAAGGTGAAGAAGGAAATAAAACTAAAAACATCAAAGCAGCAACGTTTGCTCAGGTAATTTTTCAGATTTTGATCATGGATCTGGTTTTCTCAATTGATTCGATCATAACCGCAATTGGCATGGTTAAAGAAATATGGATCATGTATGTCGCCATAATTGTTACAGTTTTAATAATGCTTGTTGCGGCAGAACCCATCAGCAATTTTGTAAACAAACACCCGGCTTTTAAAATACTGGCTCTTTCGTTTTTATTGCTCATCGGATTTGCATTAGTTTGCGAAGGTTTTGGTATTGAAATTCCTAAAGGATATATTTATTTCTCTATGGCATTTTCATTATTAGTAAGCTTTTTTCAAATGCGATTGAACAAAAATGCCACTCCTGTTATTACTCACGAACACTATGCTGAGGGTGAGAATAAATTGCCTAAGAAAGTACTATAATAGTTAAGAGCTTTTTATTTTGCTTGATAATCCGGTCTGGATACTGCCAATACAACCATCAACAGAAGCGGACTAAAAACCGGCGAATCAAAACTAGCTGCTATCGATGCTGGAGGCTTAAGTAGATCACCCTTGAAAAAAAGAGTACAGCAATTGTATAATATATTTGTAATAAGATACAGGGAAAAATTCCTGTCATTGCAAACGGAGGAATATTTACAGGGAATAAAGTCAAAGACAAAAATAAATGCAGATGCTTCTTTAGTTCAGGTGTGGACAGAATTTATTTATGAAGTACCTAGTATTGTAAGAAGAATAGTAAAAGAAAAAGAATTAATAAAATAAACGATAGAAAATATAGAACAAACAATTGCATATTTCTTGTTGCAAATTGATAAAATATGGAACATCTATTTACCAGCGAAAGCCTGATCAGTTTTGTAATTCTTGTTATTCTTGAAGTAGTATTAGGTATTGACAATGTAATTTTCGTTAGCATTATTCTGAACCGATTAAAAAAAATCAAAGATCAGAAACTGGCGAGAAGAGTATGGATGATAACTGGAATTATTTCCAGAAGCCTGATGCTTTTAGGGTTAGGCTGGTTATTGAGTCAGAAAGGGAAATCGGTTTTTGCAATCGGAGGAAAAGGGTTTGATTTGGCAAGCATAGTAATGATTCTCGGAGGTTTATTTCTTATATATAAATCGGTTAAAGAAATACATGATAAACTGGAAGGCGAAGATCCGAATGAAAAAACGAAAAATGAGAAAGGAATATCAATGGGAAATGCTATTGGTCAGATCATGTTGATTGATGCTGTGTTTTCTTTTGATAGTATCATTACAGCAGGTGGTACAGCAAAATATGTTGAAATAATGATTGCAGCTGTTGTGATTGCTATGATCGTAATGTTTTTATTCAGCACTGGGATTGCGGCATTCATTCATAAACATCCAACATTGAAAATGCTGGCTCTATCATTTCTGGTGATGATCGGGTTGAGTTTAATTATTGAAGGATGGGACAGTGAAAGTGCACATCAACTACACTTAAAAAATTATATCTATTTCGGCATGGCCTTCTCTTTTATTGTAGAAGTGATGAATATGACCATGAGGAATAGAGTGAAGAAAAAAAGAGTAGTGAAACTGAATGAACCCATTATCAAAACAAAAGAGGAAACTGAAGAAGGATATTCAGATATGGCAAAATAAAAAACCGGACCCTGTTTAGAACAGAACCCGGTAAGCTGAGCTAAAAATCAGTTTTTTAGTATTTTAAATGTCTTATTTTCTTCTGCAATCCTTATTAAATAAATTCCTGAAGAATATTTGCTCATGTCAAATCTTGCATTTCCTTTTACCACTATCGACTCCATTCTTATTCCTATAATATTGAATAGTTCTGCGGTCACTTCCTTATTAGATTGAATAAAAACAAAATCACTTGTTATTGAAGGAAACACTTCAATTCCATTACTTTCAGAAAATCTAATCATGCGAACCGGACTCAGTTTAAATACAGAATCTATATCAACAATACGTAATCTATAGTAATTATATCCTACCAATGGCTGTGCATCCTGCCAGATATAAGTAGCTCCTGCTGGACTATTCCTGGCCGTTACTATTCCAATATTTGTATAATTTATTCTGTCACTACTTCTTTGTATTTCAAAATGGGAAACATTTTGTTCATTTGCCGTTATCCACATCAAATCTGCTTTTTTCTGATCTGCAGATTTAGAAACAATAAAGTTCAATAAATCCAATGGTAAAGCTATTTCGATAGACGTAACTGCATCGGGATTATTAAATGCATCCAAAGGTGGCTCTTCAAAATTACCTGCCTTATCAACCGCTATGCTGAAGAATTTGTAAGTTTTATAAAACTGCCCATGAAATGTATCAGTTACGGCAGTTGTAAATTTCTTCCATTGCTTAAACAGGCTGTCGTTCACTGATACGTACACGGCAAATTGCTCAATGCCTGCATGCGCATCGCTGCCGCTCCAGTTTACTACAAAGTTGGTGGTGTTTATTATTGGAGGCAATACAGCTACCTGGCTTTGTGGTTTAGTCGTATCCACAATGTGTTGCCAAACTTGTGTAAGAATTGCTGCATTCTGATCAAACACAATAGAAGCTTTATTATTGATAACCGTTCCGGTAGTAACCCCTGCTTTTGCTTTAATGCTAAAAGAAACATATCCCTGACCTTCTACACCATTTATATTTGGTGGCAAAAATCCCTCGGTTGGATCATCCGTCAGTTGCAATGTGAGCGGATCAAGTGTATAAAATTTCCATTTTACAATTCCGGTTGTGGTATCAATTCTTACATCAACCCTTAATTTATTGGGCTTACCTGGTTGCAGGTTTTTCAGCAAAGAAAAATTGCCTGTGTTGGCATCAGTAAAAGCTACACTGTCGCCCCATCCAAAACCACTTGTTTGAAAACTACTTATATCTAGCCTGGTCATATCTAATGTATCCGTTACTTCCACATAAGCTGCAGGTGCTGTAGCCGTGGCCAGATTTTCAAAGAAAATGGTATAGCCATAATTGTTTAAAAAATTTACATGCTTCCCGTTATTATTGTCACCAGGACCATACTTTACGTTCGGGTCAACTGATGTCTGCTCACATAATTTTTCACAAAAAGCTGATGCCGAATTAACCTTACAGGCATTATCAAACGGTGCAAGAATTTTTTCAAATATTTTCTTCCCAAATAATACAAATATTTTTTCATCTGCATCCCCCAGCTCACCAACCTTACCGCACACTTCCCGGAAAGGCTCGCATAATTCAGCTAATTCCGGAAAAAAAATAGCACCAGGGCAATCATCTGCTGCAATTCTCTGAGAGGTTGCATTTATTTCGTTAACTCCTTTGTTACTCCTTGCGCTTTGCCTGAATACCATTGTTTCTGTAGTGTCTATGCAGGGCCTGCCTATCGAATCAATATTTTCCAAATACAGCCAATTATAGGTTACATCCTTTATTATTTTTTCAAACTGGTTAGATGTAAGTGTTGCCGGCATTCCGCTGGCGGTGCATTGCGACATCTGTACCAACAGTGTTGCAAACATCGATTTCATCGGTATTGATTTATGCTGTTGTGAAATATCTTTTACGATATCTCTTACCGATCGGGCCAGTGTATCAAATGCAGTATTGAAACAAGAATTCCATGCTGCATCAGAAATATTAACCGTGACATTTTTCTTTATTGCTTTTTTAAGGAATGAATTCATACAGTCCCTGGCGTTTGGCGCAGCAATATCATTTAAAACTATTGTTGACTTAAATAACGGGGGATATACTAATGAACTATTATCATAAGAAAGTAAACCAGATGAATTATTGATTCTATAATAATTTGAAACAAAGCTTTCCGCAGGCACTTTTACCCTGTAATAAGCCAATAATTGTTTCTTTCTTGTTGTGTCAATATCTACAGCACCCATAACTTCTGATGAGATACTATTGGCAGAAAGATAATTCAAAGTGTTTTGAAAAACACCCTTGTTAGCAAGGTCTACAAAAGATTCAATGCTGGCTATAGAAATGGTGCCGGGTTTATACCCAATTATGGTAGCGAAGGGCAACATGATTGCGTCTTCATTTCCACGGTTTTGCAAATTCATTGCCCTGGTCATTAAACCAGTCCGTGCCGGATTTCTGCCGCCTTTTACCATAGAAACTAGTGGCAATTGCGCAGTGCTTATCGTAAATCCATTCTTCAATGTATCCAATGGGCCACCACCAAGATTAGCTATTACATTATATCTACCGGTATCAGTACCCGTAAGATTAAAATAAGCCACGATCCTCTTAGTGGAAATAAATAGCTTTTCTGATGGCAGTAAAATAACGCCGCTTCGTTCCAGTTTCACTTGAGTAGTGGTTGTAAAACCATTGCCATCAAATATTACTGTAGCTACTCCATTGTTACCAGCTTTGTTTGCATTAATGCGATGCATTCCATTAATTCTTATTACCTGTAAAAGAGTATCAGCAGCACAAATATTCCTGCTGATTAACTGCAAATTATAATTACCTGCTACAGCATAAGTTTTTATGGGGTTTAAGACGGTATCTGAAGTAGCATCTCCAAACTTCCACAGTGTTGTATCATTTTCGGTTGAAATATTTGTAAAAAATACCTGGTTATTTTCTATATGAAAATTCATTTTTGATAGTGGGCCGTACCGGCTGCATATATTGAACAGCTTATTTTCTGACAGGCTCCAGTGCCCGTCAGCATTTTTTACCCTAATAACAATGCGATGATTACCTAAAGGCAAACTGCCAAGTGGTAATAGCAAAGAATCGGTATACCTGGATGTTGCAGCAGGTATTGGGATAGCTGTACCATTTCCCACTCCTGGATCGGTGTCATAATAATATTCTGCAGCAATAATATCGGTTGCGATAGCTGTTTGGCCGCTTATATAGAAACCCCTGCTTTCAAACAATCCCCATTTGCCGTCTGCATCTTTTGTTCTTATCGCTATAAAATGAAACCCTGCAGAAAGAGAAGCACTAGAAACTGTTGCTACAAAATTTACTGTGGTACCACTTGCTCCAACATTTAAAGCAGTGCCATTACCGTTGCCTGGATCAGAATCAATAAAATATTCGGCTGCTGTTATATTTCCGCTATTAGTGGTAGCAGTAGAAATATAAAAACCCTTGCTTTCAAGCAATCCCCATTTGCCGTCTGCATCTTTTGTTCTTATCGCTATAAAATGAAACCCTGCAGAAAGAGAAGCACTAGAAACTGTTGCTACAAAATTTACTGTGGTACCACTTGTTCCAACATTTAAAGCGGTACCATTGCCGTTACCTGGGTCAGTATCAATAAAATATTCGGCGGATGTTATGTTTTGAGCGGCAGTAAATAGAAAGCTGCAGCAGCTACACAGCGTCATCAGCAGTAATTTTTTCATATCCCTTTTTTAAAATGAGTAATGTGTGTTTTATCAATTACTGGTTTTGGCTTCTACTGTAACCGTAATAGTGCCTCCAACAGCAACGGTTGGGTTAACAACATTCATTTTAAATATTCGGGGAAGCCGGCTGTTACGGCTGTTGGCCCAGTTGAGGCTGCCGGTTGCATCAAAAAGTAGTCCCATATCCTTACCATCAGTACCAGCGTTATTTGCCGGCCCGGCTGCAATAGTCAAATCCATTAAGGGGTTAGCATTTCCTGCATTTAATGTTACCTGATCAAACATTTGAGGATTTTGCCCGGCAATGTTTCCACCTCCGTCTACATTACTGTTTCGTATCCAGGCAGTATCACCCACAGTACCGCAATTGAAAGTTATATTATTGCTGAATGTGCTAGAACTAAGATTTTGAGCAGGATTACGATTAACAAAAATATTATTCGTTAACAGAAGGAACCGGCAATTGCTGCTGAATACCTGAAAAGTGCCGGGAGCACCAGTAAATAAATTATGATTGAAAATTACATTACTGCAATTGGTAAAGCCGCTTATGCTTCCTGAGGTGCAGCAACTAACGCCGTAAAACATATTATTCTGAAACAAAAAATTAGTAAAAGTGGCCGAACCGTTAGTACTAATATTTGCTTGAAAATTATTTCCTTCTATTAAAAAATCACTGGCTGATGTTGTATGCGCAAAATTAAAGAGTCCGTTAAATTGGTTACGTATCAATCGTAGATTATTTACACCCTGATTTGCTACAAAATTGGTAATAAGAAGTCCTTGTAACTCACAGAAGTCGGAAGACCCCGCAGACCCACTGATAGTAAAGCCAGTGATGTTCACCGTTTGCGGTAGGTTTTTATCCGGGGCAAAACCTGGCCCAATTACAACAAGTCTTTTATCTGTTATGGTAACAGCGGCATAAACGTTTGGAGAGCCATGCACATAAATAGTGTCGCCGCTGCTACTGGCATTAACAGCAGCTTGAATAGTGCTAAACTGGGCCAGGGTAGCTGGCACATTACTTACTGTGCGAATGGTTGCATATGTACAAAAGCCGACCAATAATAAAGCTGTAGAAAAGCAGAACTGTTTCATGTAAAAAAATTTAAAGTTTTAAAAAATTAAACTCAGTATAATTTTGCGTATTGGGTAAATACAGCAAAGCCCTAATGTCAATATTTTCGCTGGTTATTGTTACAGTCCCGGATTTGTGAAATTAATCCACATAAAATCCACAACGTTTCTCTGTTCTAACACACCTGTTATTCTGTTGAAGAAACAACAGACCCGCCACCTGGTTCATTGGAAAATCATCCTCCCCTAATTTTACCTGATCACTAAAAAAAACAAAATCATTCTGTGAAATACCATACCTGGAACCAAGCATGGCTGAGGTAAATTTTTTAGCAATGATTGGTTAGCATATTGCTTTTTAAAATACTAACACCTGTGTATTTTAATTCCGTTTTTAAAAGTCCCATACTTCATAGTAAGGCTGATAAGAAAAAGAAGCATAGATTCTGTACTCCTGGCATGTTTAATCTCACCCAAGTCTACTATACATTCTCTTTTCCATGCAAACTCTTTAACCAGTAACTCTGTTACAGTTACTTTAGCAGCTTCGTCATTACCACAAATAAACAAATCAATATGGCCGTTATTCAACTGACCGGGGTTTACCATTAATTCATAATTGATCGTATTAAATGCTTTCACCACTTTAGTTTCCGGCAGCAATTTTTGTATTTCCTCTCCCAAAGAATTATCATTACCGATGGTTAATCTGGGTGGCATACCCCTGGAAAAATCGATCGGATTTGCTACATC
>JBBSJN010000099.1:0-10438 GCA_038257235.1 Chitinophagales bacterium | reverse complement strand
TTTTAAGCTTTTTACCTATTACCAACTTCTGCCTTCTGCCTAAAACCCTACAGTTTCCCCTCCTTTATCTCGTCCACAACAGCCGGGTCTAATAACGTAGATGTATCGCCCAGGTTAGCGGTTTCGCCTTCGGCTATCTTTCTAAGAATACGCCGCATTATTTTGCCGCTGCGTGTTTTTGGCAGTCCGCTTACAAACTGAATTTTATCGGGTTTGGCAATGGGCCCTATAATACGGCTTACGGTAACGCTAAGGTCCTTGCGGGTTTGTTCGGGGTCGCTATGCCTGGCATTAAAAATTACGTAGGCATAAATACCCTGTCCTTTTATATCGTGGGGATAACCCACTACTGCGCTCTCCACCACACCCGAGTGCATGTTGATGGCATTCTCCACTTCTGCGGTTCCAATGCGATGGCCGCTTACGTTCAGCACATCATCTACCCGGCCGGTTATACGGTAAAAACCGTTTTCATCGCGCAGTGCGCCATCACCGGTAAAATATAGATTGGGATACGCCGAAAAGTAAGTTGTGCGGCAGCGTTCATGATCGCCCCAGGTAGTTCTTAATATTCCCGGCCAAGGAGATTTTATACATAAATTTCCAGAGGTGATTAAAGCCCCTCCTTTGGAGGCAACCGAGTTTGACGAAGGTTGGGAATGTAATTCGGGGGAGGCCTCTTTTCCATTTTCATCTACCAGCACCGGTTGTACTCCCGGCATCGGCAATGTAGCCCAGCTTGCTTTAGCAGGAGTAATTCCGGCAAGATTAGAAATCAAACAACCACCCGTTTCTGTTTGCCACCAGGTATCTACTATCGGGCATTTCTTTTTTCCAATATGTTCATCATACCAATGCCATGCTTCTTCATTGATCGGTTCACCAACGGTACCTAAAATTTTTAATGAGGATAAATCTTTTCCTTTTAATGGTTCCAATCCAAATCCCATTAAACTTCTTATTGCAGTTGGAGCTGTGTACAAAATATTCACTTTATGCTTGTCAACAATATCCCAAAATCTTCCAGCATCGGGCCATGTAGGAATGCCTTCAAACATCAAGGATGTAGCTCCGGCAGCTAACGGGCCATATACAATATAACTATGGCCTGTAATCCAGCCGATATCTGCCGTACAAAAAAACACATCTCCGGGTTTGTATTGAAACACATTAACAAACGTGTAAGTTGTCCATACCATATAGCCGGCACAACTGTGCACTACACCTTTTGGCTTTCCAGTACTGCCAGATGTATATAATATAAATAAAGGATCTTCAGCATCCATTTCTTCTGCAGGGAAATTTATTTTTCCATTTTGCTCAAGCATATCTTCGGAATGAAGCATTTCGTCTTCCCACCAAACATCCCTCCCTTTGATCATAGAAACGGGAGTTCTTGTTCTTGTGTAAACAATTACTTTTTTTATAGTTTTATTTCCAATCAATGCATCATCAATTACAGATTTAAGCGGAATATCTTTGCCACCACGATAAGCACCATCGCAGGTGATAATAAATTCTGCATTTGCATCTGCTAACCTGTCAGCAATACTCTGTGCAGAAAATCCGCCAAAGATGACAGAGTGGATTGCACCAATCCTTGCACAACCTAACACCGCATATGCCAGTTCTGGCACCATGCCCATATAGATACAAACCCTGTCGCCTTTTTTTACTCCATTGTTCACCAGCATTTGAGCTACCTGGCAAACTCTTTTATGCAAACGATTATACGTTACAATTCTCACTCTTTCGTCTGGATGATTGGGCTCCCAGATGATAGCAGGCTTTTCACCCATCGTTTCGAGATGACGGTCAATACAATTCTCCGTAATGTTCAGTTTGGCATCTTTAAACCATTCCACTTTTGGTTCAGTAAAATTCCAATCTAATACTTTGCTCCACTTTTTTCTCCATTGAAAATTTTCAGCAACAGCTCCCCAGAATCCTTCAGGGTCATCTACACTTTTTTTGTAAGCGGAATGATACTCTTCTAACGATTTTATTTGAAATGGATATGACATACTAATACTATTGTGCCTTAAAAGTACGAAGACAAAAATTTTTCGACGACCGAAATCTATTCTGTATTTTACCGTGTATTAAGAATACTTGCATTTATTTTGCATTTCAGTTCTATAATCGCAGCTACACCGCATGAAAAAAGCCAACAACGAAGCAGCAAACATCCGCAAAGTAATTACCGCATCCTCTGTAGGCACCATGATAGAGTGGTACGACTTTTATATTTTCGGAATGCTGGCAAAAACAATTTCTACCCAGTTCTTTCCTGAAGGAAATCCAACTGCTGCCTTATTGAGTACACTGGCCATTTTTGCTGCAGGATTTATTGTCCGGCCTTTTGGCGCATTGGTATTTGGCCGATTAGGAGATCTGATCGGAAGAAAATATACTTTTCTGCTTACGCTGATATTGATGGGCGGCTCTACTTTTTTAATCGGATGTGTGCCCAATTATGCAACAATTGGTATAGCCGCACCTATTTTAGTTTTAGTATTACGATTATTACAAGGATTAGCATTGGGCGGTGAATATGGTGGTGCTGCTACCTATGTAGCCGAACATTCGCCAGTAAACAAAAGAGGTTATTACACCAGTTGGATCCAAACTACAGCAACATTGGGCTTGTTTGTAGCATTAGGAATTATTCTTTTGGTGAAATCAAATATGAGTGATGCGGCCTTTAATGCAGAATGGGGCGGCTGGCGGTATCCTTTCTGGATTTCTATTGTATTAGTAGGTGTTTCTATTTATATAAGAATGAAAATGTCAGAATCACCGATGTTTTCAAAATTGAAAGCAGAAGGTAAAACATCTACAAATCCATTAAAAGAAAGCTTCCGGAATAAAGCAAATTTTAAAATGGTGCTGCTGGCATTGTTTGGTGCAGTAATGGGACAAGGTGTGATCTGGTACACTGGTCAGTTTTATGCACAAAGCTTTTTAGAAAATACCTGTAAGGTTGATTTCGAACAAAGCAGAACATTAATGCTGATTGCTATTGCATTTGCCACACCATTTTTTATTTTATGGGGATGGCTGAGCGATAAGATTGGGAGAAAATGGATCATGATGGCGGGTATGGCATTAGCAATTTTTACTTACAGACCAATCTTTCAAACTTTCCTTGATGACACTAAATATGAAGTGCCGGAAAGTATTGCCCCGAAAAACCTGGACATCCAAACATCATTATTATCAGGAACGGAGGATTCATTACTTGTTTCAACATCTAATTACATTTTACCCGATGGTAAAAAATTCCAAACAAAACAAACAGATACAGTTTTCTATAACAGTGGTCAGATTTCTATTGGAAAAATAAATATTATCAACAAAGTGCTTCCCAAAGCAACGTACTGGAAATTCATCGGCCTTATCTTCTTAATGATATTTTATGTTACAATGGTGTACGGACCGATAGCAGCTTTCCTGGTTGAAATGTTCCCGACAAAGATCAGGTACACATCTATGAGCCTTCCTTATCATATCGGTAATGGCGTTTTTGGCGGACTGGTTCCATTTATTGGATTGCTGTTAAGTACAAATTATAAAGCTGATCCATTAGTCGGGCTTTGGTATCCAATTGGAGTGGCAGTATTATGTTTAGTTATCGGCACATTGTATTTGACAAATAAAATTGACAGAAATATAAAAGACTAACCTCACCCCAACCCCTTCCCGGCGGAGAGGGACTTGCCGGGCACATGGTCAACTAATTTGAAAATAACTATAAAATCGAAAATTAAAATATTATGAATGCATTTAAAAGATATTTCGGACTCCTGTTTTTATTTATTGCGCCTTTCGTTATTTTTGAATTGGTAAACGGAGCTATTAAAAATATTGATTCGACCGGCACCAAGGATATTAATAACCCGGTAATCTGGATCATTATCATTGCCATCTTCACACCAATAGCTATTGGATTAGTAATTTTTGGCTGGTATGCTTTTAAGGGAGAGTATGATCATCTTCCGCAAAAGTCGAAGGAGCTTTAATATTTTTTATAAATAATAATCCAACTATTGCGGCAATAAGAGACGCACATAGAATGGCAATTTTAGAATTAATAACAAGAGTTTTATCCTGAAAGGCAAGAAGTGTTATAAAGATTGACATGGTAAATCCTATCCCGGCCAACAGTCCTGCGCCAGTTATATGTTTCCAGTTTAACATCCCCGGCAACTGACTCAGTTTAGTCTTCACTGCTATCCAGGTAAATAATAGAATACCTAAAGGTTTTCCAATAACCAAACCGGCTATGATTCCTAGACTATTTTTTGATAATAACTCATTATAAAAACCGGGTTGTAAACGTATACCAGTATTTACCAATGCAAAAAGAGGAATGATAAAATAAGCAACCGGTTTATGTAATAAATGTTGTAGCCTGTACGATAAAGAATCATCTCCACCCTTTCCGAAAGGAATTGCAAAAGCTAAGAGAACACCGCTGATAGTGGCATGTACACCCGATTGAAACATAAAATACCACATTGCAATTCCAGGTATTATATAAAATAAAAGCCGCGACACACCCATTCTGCCCATAATAAATAAACCTGCAAAAATTCCCAGCGAAATAAATAGATTAATAAATGAAACCGTATCTGTATAGAATATTGCAATTATCATAATAGCACCGAGATCATCGATAATGGCCAATGCTGTCAAAAATATTTTTAATGCCGGTGGTACATTTTTACCTGCCAGGGATAAAATACCAAGTGCAAATGCTATATCAGTTGCCATTGGAATAGCATATCCATTTACAGTATCAGTACCTGCATTTATACTGAAATGTAAAGCAGCTGGAATCAGCATACCACCAATAGCCGCCATTACCGGCAACAATGCATTCTTTATTTTAGATAACTCACCAACGTATAATTCTCTTTCTATTTCTAATCCAACAAGCAAAAAAAACACAGCCATTAGTGCATCATTGATCCAATAGGAAATAGTAAGGTCACCAAGCTTAGTGTACCAAAATTGCTGATAAACATCTCCAAAACCAGTATTGGCAATAATTAATGAAATTAAAGTACACCCTATTAATATAAATCCAGATGCTTTTTCACTTTCGAAAAACTCGGTAAAAAGCCTGGAGAGGACTATGGGTAGTTTTGTATTGGAGTTTTCGCTTTTTAGCATTTTTGCAATTTACATTTCCCGCAAAGAAAAGAGAACTATAAACGTTTATTTGAAAAATCTTATTATTTCTGGTCAATAGCAGGGAAAACAAATCTATTGAAGCCCTTCAAAAACTGCTACAAACAAAATAAATATTATAAAAAGTATAATTATTTATTATGGCCCACCGGAATGCTTAATTAAGAATTTGCTTTTGCAACAGATAAACTGCAGCACCAGCTAAATATCCCACTAAGGCAAGCAAACTTATTTTTTTAACGTACCAGAAAAAGTTAATTTTTTCTATACCCATTGCTGCAACACCTGCAGCCGAGCCGATTATCAAACAACTCCCTCCGGTACCAGCACAATACGCCAGAAATTCCCAAAAATAATGATCAGTTGGATACAAATCCATGCTGTACATACCTTGTGCTGCTGCTACTAATGGTACATTATCAACGATGGCAGAAAAGAATCCGATCAATATGGTAATGATATTAATATTGCCAACAGCATTATCCATAAAAGTTGCCGCATCAGTAAGTATTCCTGTTACTTCAAGAGCTGCAATACTTAATAATATACCAAGGAAAAACAGAACACTTGGCGTATCAATTTTTCTTAAAGCATGGTTAACTGAAAGTACGCCTTTCTCAGCCTCGTCTTTTTCATGATGAATTATTTCCGTAACAATCCAAAGAACACTCAATCCAAATAAAATCCCCATAAATGGTGGCAAATGTGTAATCGTTTTAAATACCGGAACGAAGAGTAACATTCCTATGCCAAAAAAGAAAACAATTTTTCTTTCGAAGGGAGTGCTGGTAATACCATTTGAATCATCAATCACTTTGGGTTTTGCCAATTCACCTTTCATTTGCCTTGCTATAAAAAACGCCGGTATTACCAGGCATACTAAACTCGGGATAAACGTTTTGATCATAATATTCCAGGTAGTTACCTGCTCACCTATCCATAACATCGTAGTTGTAACATCACCAATAGGGCTCCATGCACCTCCGGCATTCGCTGCAATTATTATCAGACCCGCAAACATCCATCTTTCCATTTTATCATCAATCAGTTTTCGTAACAAGGATACCATCACAATCGTAGTCGTAAGGTTATCCAGCACAGCTGAAAGGAAGAAGGTAATAAATGCAATACTCCAAACCAGTTTTCTTTTATTACTGGTCTGAATTTTATCAATAATAATCTGAAAACCATCATGTGCATCTATTAATTCCACAATCGTCATTGCTCCCAAAAGGAAAAATAAAATGCCTGCCACATCACCTAAATGCCCGGTAAGATGTTCGTTTACATGGTGTGAATCTGTTGTGAACAACGCATATACTGTCCAGCATAAAACACCAGTCAGCATTGCAGACGCAGCTTTATTTAGCTTTATGGAATGTTCCAGCGTAATTGCCGCATATCCAAGAATGAAAATTAGTGAGATTAATAGTATCATAGATTAATTTCAGTTGATTACAAATATACTTTAATGACTGATTAATTTGTTTCTAAAAATATTTTCCGTATCTCTTTTTTTAAAACTAATTATTAAACTTTATTTTTGAAGATACAAATACATTGAAATGAAACCATACGAATTATTATTAGAGTCCAACAAAAAATGGGCTGAAAAGAAAATAAAAATTGACCCTTCCTTTTTTCAGGGACTTCAAGACGTTCAAACACCGGAATTTCTTTGGATAGGCTGCAGCGATAGCCGGGTTCCGCCCAATGAAATAACCCAAACACAGCCCGGAGAAATTTTTATTCATCGCAACATTGCCAACCTGGTAGTTAATACCGATGTAAATGTATTAAGCGTTTTAGAATATGCAGTACATCATTTAAAAGTGAAGCATATAATTGTATGCGGACATTATGGATGTGGTGGTGTGAAGGCAGCCACTTCAAATCATAATCTAAAGCAGGTATTAAATATGTGGTTACGTAATATCAAAGACATTTACCGCATTCACCGTGATGAATTATATGCAATAGAAAATGAAGACAACCGTGTGGACCGGCTAGTTGAACTGAATGTTCAAGAGCAGGTAATGAACCTTGCAAAGACGTCTATTATTCAAAGAGCATGGAAAACAGATAACAGGCCCGACCTTCATGGGTGGGTGTACGGATTAAAAGATGGAATAATCAATCCCGTTTTTGAAATGAAAGCCGGCACACACATAGATCCACTTTACGAATTCGATAACTTATAAATTAATGGCCTGCTGAATCCAGCAGGCCTTCTTTAATCAGGTCAGATGTTTTTTACTAAGCCAATCTATACATTCACTGAATGTTTTAAAAATATGTTCTTTACCAACTAACCCTGGAATAAGGTTTATTCTTTCCATTCTCACTTTTGGCGCTGTTTGAAGCCCAGTTAGCAATACTTCTATATCCCTTTGTTCCAATGATAAAATTGCATCTTCCAATGCATACAAACCTGTTTGATCGATGAAAGGGACTTTATCCATCCGTATTATCACATACTTAATGTCTTTCACCTTTGCCACCCTATCAGTAAAGCCCGATGCAAATCCAAAAAAGAGAGGCCCATCAAGGTGTTTAACAACAATATTTTTTTCAATATTATCAGGTATCAATTCATCGCTCCAACCTTCTTCAAGTCGCAGATCAACTAAATCTGTAACTGTTGTTCTTTCTTCAGCGATATCACTCATTTTTTTCATAAATATAAATGCAGCCATAACCATACCCAATGCCACAGCAACCAACAAATCAAGAAACACTGTTACTAATAGAACAATGATCATGATAGCAGCATCAGTTCTTGGAACTTTATTGATATGCCTAAATCCTTTGTAATCTAAAATTCCGATACCCACCGTAATTAATATTCCGGCTAAAACTGATTTAGGTATCAATGCTGCATATTTGCCAGCACCAAATAACACAATAAGTAACACCAGCGCATGAATCACTCCCGAAATCCTGTTTCTACCACCGGATCGGATATTGACAAGTGTACGCATAGTGGCACCGGCACCAGGTAATCCACCGAACAAACCTGCAATTGAATTTCCTATACCCTGGCCTATCAATTCCTTATTACTATTGTGTTTTGTTTTGGTAACATTATCTGCCACAACAGAAGTAAGCAGTGAATCGATTGCTCCCAATGCTGCTAATGTAACTGCAGCTTCCAGGATCATTGAATAAAACTTTGGCTTAATGGATAGCAAGCCGTCAATATTTATAGGGGGCAGACCTTGCGGGATATCTCCAATTATCGGAACTGATTTATCCAATATTATACTTAAACCTGTAATAGCCAATAATGCCACCAATGTACTCGGGACTGCTTTTGTAATTTTTGGGAATAAATAAATGATCAATATTGTAAATGCTGCATATAGAATTGCCCAGTTATTAATATTTCCAAAAGCAGGAACAATTTCCTGTACTACATCAATAGTTGTTTTTGGAGAAGCTAACCCTATCGCCGGGAATAATTGTAATAGAATTATGATAACGCCTATCCCACTCATAAAACCTGAAATAACCGGATAGGGGATAAATTTTATTAAGGATCCTATTTTAAAAACCCCCATCAATATCTGGAACAATCCGGCCAGCACAAAGCTGGCAATAATAGCACCCATTACTGACTCAATACTACCGTCTGTTGAAGTTGTAAGGAATAAGGCAATAGTAGCGGCAGATACAACTGTCATGGGACCTGTTGGTCCACTGATTTGTGACGGGGTGCCTCCAAAAATGGCAGCAAAAAATCCCAAAAATATTGCTCCGTATAATCCTGCAGCCGCACCCATTCCTGATTGAACACCGAATGCTAATGCCAGTGGTAATGCTACGATACCTGCAGTAAGACCACCAAAGAAATCTCCTTTAGTGAATTTTAACTTCTTCATGTTTTCCGAATTTAGTCAAATTGAAAAAACAGCAAATGCAAATTGCTGAATAAAAGCTTATTTAGAATCAAGCAATGTGCCGCGGAGGCAAAAAAGGTTTAGCAAAAAAACCTGATGGATAAGATTGTTCGTTATGAAATGCTATATAATAAGTTACCTTGAAAAAATTGTTTAAACCAAGAACTGCTTCAAAATGTTGTTGATCAGATTTATTCTCTTCTTTACCTTTTTCTTCACTCTTTTGAGAATCTTCGGCACTCTGTTCTGCCTGGATAGCCATTTTTTTCAGAAAAACAGCTGCCCCTGAACTTTGTATAAAAAAGCCAATGGTCAATATGAAAAATAAGAATCTGAACATTTCGAGAATTGTTAAAGATAAATAAAAGCAAATTCCTATCCCAAGGAATAACCGGGCAAAACAAATAAAGTTTTATGTAGGTTTGCTATATGTCCATAGAAATAAAAAACCTGCTGAAAACCTACGGCGAGCAAAATGCCGTGAATAATATTTCCTTTAAAATAGAAAAAGGGGAGATCGTTGGATTTCTGGGACCCAATGGCGCCGGCAAATCAACGACCATGAAGATCATTACAGGCTACTTGCAACAAACAAGTGGCGAAGTTTTTGTATGTGGCATTAATGTAGCAGAGGAACCATTGGCAACAAAAAAGAAGATCGGTTATCTGCCGGAGCTGAATGCATTGTATTATGACATGTACATAAAGGAGTATTTAGCATTTATAGCCGAAGTACATAAAGTTGCAGATGCAAAACAAAAAATAAACAATGTAATAGAATTGACAGGCCTTACTGTTGAATGCAAGAAGAAAATCGTACAATTATCGAAGGGATATAAACAAAGAGTCGGCTTAGCAGCGGCTCTTATCCATGATCCGGAGGTATTGATTTTAGATGAACCAACTTCAGGATTAGACCCCAACCAGATAATAGAAATAAGAGAGGTTATTAAAAAGCAGGGGCAAAACAAAACGGTATTATTCTCTTCACACATTCTGCAAGAAGTCGAAGCTATCTGCGACCGGGTTATTATTATTAACAAAGGCGAATTGGTGGCAGATGATAAACTAAGCAATCTTCAAAAAGAATCTAAAACACAGCACTCTATAAAAGTAGAATTTAAAGAAATTGTTGATGCGAATTGGCTAACCAATTTAAAAAATGTTATTGCTGTAAAAAATATTCAATATTCCCGTCCGACCGGGTCATCCGGGCAAGCAATATTCAATATTCAATGCTCCGACCCGGAATCAGTAAAAAAACAAATTCTGCAACTGGCTCTTGACAAAAACCTCAATATCGTTTCGCTACAAAGCGAAAACAAAAGTCTGGAAAATATTTT
>JBBSJN010000098.1:0-10481 GCA_038257235.1 Chitinophagales bacterium | reverse complement strand
TGATTTATCCATAATAACGAATAAATCCCTTCCATTAGGTGCAAAAGTCAGATCTCTGAATCTGTTAGTACTTCCAAAATAACTGATGGTATCACTTGCATTATTAGCTGGTGCAGTAGTAGTTCCATTGGTGCCTAATCTTAACCTTACGAGTCTGCCCCATTTTAGCGATGCGGCAACCACCGATTTATACCAACCAGGAATAATTTTATTTGTATATAAATCCAATCCCGACCAGGCTTCCGAAGGCCATCCTCCATCTGATCCACCATTAGAAGGATTCCATTTCCATATATAACCAATTGTTTTTGTAACAGGACTACTTGGAGGATTCAATGTGCCAAGTGGTGCCGCATAAGCAGAAAATAGCGGGTCTTTATACGAACCATTCCCATTAGCATCAATCGCCGCCTTATTGGCCATTTCATCCACAATAGGTGGATTGGTAGAAGTTCCTAATGAGGCATCATTATAGGAAGTACCAGCAGAAATGCTTGAACCGGTAATAGGCGAACCTGCTGTTCCATTATAATTACCATCAGCTGCAAAACCAATTACCAAAGGATGACCATAATTTCTGCGCCTTTCAATTATATTAAGCTCATCATCACTGTATGGTCCATGAGATGTCCCATATAATATATCTAAAACAGGATCATACGCAAAACCCTGATTATTCCGCATGCCAATACTCCACACAGCACTAGTTGCAGTATATGGATTATCATTTGGTATCCATGCTGCTAATCCTGCATCGCCATCAGACTCCAGATTAAATCTTAAAATTTTCCCTTCATAAGATTCTGGATTTTGAGATTTTTGCGGACGCATACGATTCCCAAACTGACCACTACCCATATCACCGGAAGCATAAAACAAATAATCAGTTCCACCTACAGGTGTAATGATTATTCTTTGTGAATTATGATCGTTACTACCAGGCAGTGTATCACATAATGCAACAGGGGATTCTAATCTTCCTGAACCTGTATTATAAGTAAACCTGACCACATAATTTGTAAAAAATATACCAGAAGGAGAACTGCCGCCATTATATGTTCTTACATAAGATACATACACATAGTTTTTTGGTGTTGTCGGGTCTAAGAATTTCGGATGTAATGCTAACCCAGCCATACCTCCTTGTGGCCACGGACTTTGTGTGGATGGAAACTGCACATTAAAAGCTGTATGTTCAGCACCTGTAAGGTAACCACTGGCACCCTGGCTAATATCCAACACTGTATTTTTAACTCCAGTTACCGGATCCATTCTATATACTTTATATCCCTTCGCTTCTGTTATCCATAAATAATTATCCGGTCCATAAGTTATTTCCCATGGATCATTTAATGCAAGTGCAGGTGATAAAATAGTTTGCTTAAAAACTTCGTTCAAACGTCCCCCTACAAAATTCGTTTGCGGAGGTGTAGTTGCAGTAGCTGTAATGCTAAAATCAGAACCAGCAGAAGTACCCCCTATTGAACCAGTTCCGGCAGAATACACTCTTATATAATACGTACTTCCATTAGTAACTGCAGAAGATAAGCTGGTAGTGCCACAAGCAACGGATACCAAAGCTCCGCAAGTGCCGGAGAATAACTGTATTCTTGCACCTGATGTACTTAAATTAGAACCAATACCAGTTAATGCAACATTTAAGCTGGTACCAGCAGATGTAATTCTATACCATACATCATCATCAGGATCTCCAGCAGCGCAACCAACAGGAATACCAGTACTTGCTGATGCAAGCCAAACTGTGCCTGCAGTATTTGTTACTCCATTTGAAAGTGTGACAGCACCGCTGCAATTATCATTAGCCGGTGGTGTTGGAGTAGATGCTGTAATACTGAATGCCGATCCTGAAGCAGTTCCACCTATTGATCCTGTTCCAAATGAATATACTCTTATATAATAGGTAGACCCATTTGTTACAGCAGATGTCAATGAAGTTGTTCCACAAGCTACAGATGCCAAAGCACCACAGGTACCCGAAAACAATTGGATTCTTGTACCCGAAGTATTCAGATCAGTTCCAATAGTAGAAAGGGTCACAGTAAGACTCGTACCTGGTGATGTGTATTGATACCACACATCATCATCAGGATTACCGGTAGCACAACCTGTAGGGATGCCAGTACTTGCTGTTGCAAGCCAAACAGTACCTGAACTATTTGCTACTCCATTACTAAGTGAAACAGCACCGGAACAATTATCATTTGCTGGTGGAGGCGCATAGGTAAAGCATATGCCATAGCCATATTTACCAGAATTACCAGTTGTTGCTACAGTTGTAAAAACACGGAAATAGTATGTCTGGCCTGCAGTTAATGTTACAACAGTTGGTGAACCTGTACCTGCACATCCTAAACTCGTAGCAGCACCTATTGTTCCGCAAGCAGCAGTATTAAAAACTTCGATATACGTATTAGCGTTAGTAGCTGTATTACCATTATCAGGTGTTACATCTATTGTAAGCAATGAAGCACCGGAAGGAACAACAAATTTATACCAGACATCATTAGTAGTACCGCAGGAACTTGCACTGATATTTTCATTTCCTGCCAGGTATAAATCCCCGCGGATGGTAACACAGCTTAAACCAGGAGAAATAATATTTGCGTTAGCGCAAAGATCATTTACAGGCGCAGCATTTAGAATGGCCGGGAAAAAAAGCAAAGCAATCAATGATTTAATAATACGAGCAGTGGCTTGTAACATGGTTTTAAGGATTTTGGAACTCAAAAATAATAATTAACACTTAATATAAATTGGTATATCTGCCCATTTTTACATCGTAAAAGCCCTTATTATAATCGAGCAAAAGTGCTATGTCATTTTTTAATTATTTACACTTATTTTGTTCAATATCCATTATCACAAAAACCAAAAGTGTTCAATCATGAATCGCTGTTTATTTTTTCGTAAACTATCTTTCTCTATATTTTTAATAACAGGGATATTTATATCTGGTTCTATTTACGCACAGCCTGGAAATAATACATGCGGAACTGCTGTATCATTAACCCCATCTTTAACTTGTAATTCAATTGCTGGCGATTTGCAAAATGCTACAAACGACGCACCAACTGGTGCTTGTGGTGGAGCTACAAGTACAACAACATTCGGTGTGTGGTATACTTTTACTGCTGCATCCCCTAATGCAACAATTACGGTAGGTGGGCTTGGTTCAAATTTAGGTGCAACTACAACTTGGTTGGAACTCCTCTCAGGTACTTGTGGCGGAACATTAACTTCGATTGTCTGTCAAAATGTTTCATCATCTATGAGCTTAACAACTTTAACTCCTGGGGCAACCTATTATGTTAGATTATATGTAACCTCAGCACCTACATCAAATCCAGGGAATAGAAGAGGATTTTCTATTTGCCTCGTAAGTTCCCCCAATGATGCCTGCAGTACAGATATTTCATTAACTTCTAATACTACATGTTCAAATACGGCCGGTTCATTATTGCTATCTACACCAAGTGGGAGTATACCTGCAGGTTGTCAACCTGTAGGCACACACTATGATGTATGGTATTCATTCGTTGCATTAAATACTACTTCAACTGTAACTATCAGTTCGTTGGGTTCAAATTTTTCCAATCCGGCAATACAGCTTTTTAGTGGCGCCTGTGGTGCTTTAACATCATTAGCATGTGGTACAACTACACTTACATCTACGACCTTAACAATTGGTAATACTTATTTAGTAAGGGTATCAAATGTTGGAAGTGTCCCTGCCAGTAATGGAGGATTTAATATTTGTGTTACTCATCCACCACCACCGCCAACCAATAATAATTGCAGCACGGCAACTTCCATAACTGCAACCACTTCCTGTTCAAATACAATCGGAACCTTAAACTATGCAACCGCCAGTACCGGCAATCCGGTTGGCTGCGAAGGGCCCGGCACTCATTATGATGTCTGGTATACATTTATTGCCGGCCAAACATATGAGTTAATTAACCTGAGTGGATTAGGTTCCAATTTTACAAATCCTGCTGTACAGGTGTATAGCGGCACCTGTGGTTCACTTACTTCAATAGCCTGTGGCACCACTTTTCCAATGGGTATCACCGGATTGACAATTGGCACTACTTATAGCATACGGGTATCGAATGTTGGTACAGCCATTACAACAAATGGTGGGTTTTCTATTTGTGTATATCATCCAACTGCTGCTAATTATGATTATAGTAAGAGTTATGTAAATATTACCAAAAATTCAGGTGGCGGTACTATCAGTCCGGGAGATACCTTAGAAATCAGGGCTACACTAGCTGTAAGAAGTTCTTTCTTAGATAGTTTATCATTTACCGATACCTTATATAATACAAGAGGTCTTAGACTTATCCCCGGATCTATAATTTTACGGACAAATGAAGGAAAGATATATAAATCTTTTACTGATGCAATTGATGCCGATGCAGGTCGCCGTTATACAAATGGTCTCGATACAATCATAAGTATGAATATCGGTGTAGGCGCTACTAATTCAGCTAGAGGTAGATTAGCCAATACATCCAAGCCTTCGGTTTTTGGTGGTACCTGTATTATCATGGCTACTTATCGGGTAGTAGTATATGCAGGGTATGGCGGCATACTTAATGTGGGTGGTGGTGCATTTTCTATTAAAGATGGATCAACAACTATATTAGCTAATTATAATCTGAGTAAAAGAAATGCACTTGTATATAGCAGCCCGGGATTATGTCCGAATGCAGTTTCTGCAACAAATGCCATAGGAGGTGATTTCAACGGTACTTTTGGTACTCCAACCGGCGGTACACCATTAGCCAGAAACAGGGGCACAAGTCCTAATGTACCCAGTTATATTTATAAAACTTTTGCTACCGGCCAGGGCCCAAATGATTATTATTATGGAATAGCAAACAATACCAGTGCCACCTACACCACTGTTAATACCTGGCCCAAAAACGATACAAGACGGGTTTTTAACGTATGGGATATAACTGGCGATCATACCGGAGCCAGCAATACTGCAAAAGGAAATTCTCCATGTGATACTACATTAGCGGTTAGTCCCACAAACCCTTGTGGATATATGCTGGTTATTAATTCAGCCTACAAAACAGATACTGCATTTACATTTCCTGTAACAAATCTATGTCCCAATACTTATTATGAAATATCAGCCTGGATAAAAAATATTTGTTCTAAATGCAGTTGCGATTCTAACGGTGTTGGTGCATCAGGAGCCGGCTATATTCCTTTCGCTCCAAATGATTCTTCAGGTGTGCAACCAAACCTGGCCTTTGATATTGATGGCACAGATTACTTTACCACCGGAAATATTGTACATACCGGATCGGTAGCTAACCAGCAACGTGGCTCCGATTCAACCAATATCTGGGTAAAAAGAGGTTTTACATATCTAACAGGACCAAGTCAGACTTCATTTACATTATCTATCAGAAATAACGCTCCGGGGGGTGGCGGGAATGACTGGGCCCTTGACGACATAGCACTAGCTACCTGTTTACCGAATATGAACTATTCACCTTCATTAAACCCCCCTGTTTGCGATTCAAACGTACTTACTATCCATGATACTATCCGATCCTATTTTAATAATTATACATATTATAAATGGCAGCGAAGTACCAATAATGGATCTTCCTGGGCTGATGTTACCGCAGCCTTAGGGCCAGCTTCCCCTGTCTGGAATGGGACAGCCTGGGAGTATGTCACATCCTATACAATACCACCTTCCAATACCAATCTTTCTGATAGTGGAGATTTATACAGGGTTATTGTAGCAACAACCTCAGCCAATCTTGCCAATTCAAATTGTCAGTTTACTGATGGAATAAGTATCATCACACTAAGAGTTATAGATTGTTCCTTTCCATTAAAATCAGATTTATTAACGGCCAATGGAAAATTAGTAAATAATCAGGCAAAGATATCCTGGACTACGTCAAGGGAATCCGAATTCATGATATATGATATTGAAAAAAGCATTGATGGAATTAATTTTATAAAAATAGGATCCCTGCCTGGCCTGTTTGATAATAATGCCGAAATAAACTATTATTCTTTTCTTGAACAGCAAGAGTTTGCAGGAAAAGCTTATTACAGGATAATAATGAAAAACAATTCCGGTAGTAAAAAGTACTCACAAACAATTCAATTGAGTAAAGATGAAATTAGTTTTAGTTTCGGAAACGTAGTTAATCCATTCTCCAATGAATTGTTGTTCAATATTAAGACCAAAGAAAATGTCAATATTGAAGTCAGCCTGATTGACCTATTTGGCAAAAAAGCTATTACTAAAAACTTTATAGCTTATACTGGTATCAATGTCTTTAGTCTTTCAAATACTGATAACCTTTCAAAGGGTATTTATATTTTACAGGTTAGATGTAAAGAAGAAGTATTGAATTATAAAGTGCTGAAAAACTAGTTTGAAAAAATATATTTACAGCTCTTAAGAAGAATCCATTAATACACAACCGCTATCAATTTAACCTATTGCAAGCAATGAAGTATAAAATCATTACTTTTATGCGAATTTGAATGCATGAGTCAGACAAAACCTGTTATTGGAATCAGTTGCGGCGATTTGAATGGAATCGGTATAGAAATCATTATCAAAACATTTTCAGACCATCGGATTCTGGATCATTGTACTCCGGTAATTTTTGCTTCCAACAAGGCCATTAATTTTTATAAAAAAGCAATCCCTGAAGTAAACTTTAATTACCAGAGTATTAAAGAGTTTGAAAAAATCAATCCCAAGCAAGTCAATCTTTTTAATTGCTGGGAAGAAGAAGTTAATATCAATCCCGGACAGCTAAGTAATGAAGGAGGTAAGTATGCTGTTCTTTCTCTGCAAACTGCTGCAGCTGCCCTGAAACAAAAACAGATTGACGGCCTGGTAACTGCACCTGTTCATAAAAAAAACATACAAACCGCTGATTTTAATTTTACAGGGCATACACCATATTTAAAAGATATTTTCGGTGTAGACGATGTAGTAATGATGCTATGTGCCAAAAACCTCCGAGTGGCATTGGTTACAGAACATGTACCGGTAAAAGAAGTTGCTCAACACATCACCAAAGAAAAAATTCTGAGCAAACTCAATATTATTCATCAGAGTTTACAAAAAGACTTTGGAATTGATAAACCAAAAATTGCCGTATTAGGTTTAAATCCTCATGCCGGTGATGAAGGATTAATCGGTAATGAAGAGGAAACAATCATCAAACCTGCTATCCGGGAAGCAAAAAATAATAATATGCTGGTAGTGGGTCCCTACAGTGCTGATGCTTTTTTTGCCAGAAGCAGCTATGAAAGTTTTGATGCAGTATTAGCGATGTATCATGACCAGGGGTTAATTCCTTTTAAAGCATTAGCCATTGGAGAAGGAATAAATTTTACTGCCGGACTTCCATCTGTAAGAACATCGCCTGACCATGGTGTAGCTTTTGACATAGCCGGAAAGAATAAGGCTGATCATTCATCCTTCATGCATTCAGTATTTGAATGTATTGATATTCTGAATCGCAGAAACGGCTACGCTGATAACAGAAAAAATCCGATGAGGAAAATGACAACTGCCATGTTTGCCAATGCCAAAGATGAAGCTATAGAAGAATAAAATTTATTTAAAGACTGAATCAGCAACGCCTTTATTAATAATATAACTGGAATAAGTAATTAGTACTTCTCCTTTTTTATTTTTCATTTTATCGGGATTGGGTTCTTTCTTGGTTCCATCATCATAGTCGAATGTGATTCCCTTCGGAAGTTTATAATCTTTAGTATTAAAGTGAAAGCTCACTTTATCTGCCAATCCCCAGGCAGCATACTTACCATAAGTCATTTCAAGTTCATAGGTTCCGTTTTCTTTAGTAGTTGTCTTTGCTTTTCTGATCAATGATTGTTTTTCATCAATATAAACTGTTGAAAGCACAACATCGGAGTTTTCATCTTTCGGTAAAAGTTTGATAATGCGAAATGATGTTTTCTCTTCTTTTCCCATATCAATTAAATCAAAGCCTTCGGTATTAATAAAGATATTATTGAGATTGATATTCACCGAACCTTTGGGAATAAAGGAAATGCCTGACTCGTTGTTGATCCGTATTTTATTGGGCTTTTTATAATACACTTTTACATTGGCAATCGGGGCTTTTATAAAAATAACATTTGTTTTCATTTTTCCTTTTGCTTCATAATCATTTACTTTTTCCAGTTTGGCTTTTACCCTAGCAATTACTTCTTCTGCCGTTTGTGCCTGTACCAATAATGTTGGAGCAAGGAATAGCATTAATGTTATAATTTTTTTCATTTTTTTTAAATTGATGTCTTGATAAATTATTTAACTCATTGCTTTTATGACCTCACCCCCAACCCCCTCTCCAAAAGAGATGGGGCTTATAACCCTATACCAATAAGAGTTTCACCAGAAATGAAAAACTTTAACCAGCCAATTGCAATTTTTTCTATTTATGTCAAAATATCTTTTTTTCTAAACACCCAGATTGCTGTGCCCAGAAAGACGAAAATATAAACAATAAGGATGCTCAGGCTTTTTAATACTGCGGGGAGATTTTCAATACTACCATTTATTGTTGTCCC
The DNA here is from genome assembly GCA_038257235.1 of Chitinophagales bacterium. Classification (GTDB taxonomy): domain Bacteria; phylum Bacteroidota; class Bacteroidia; order Chitinophagales; family Chitinophagaceae; genus JJ008. Next base: position 1,856 of record JBBSJN010000098.1, on the reverse strand, counting down.
TTCTGCATTTGCTTTTACATAAAAGAAACCCTTCCATGCCACCATATGCGAAGTAAATAAGTACGGCTTGATTGTCTCATCATAAATCGGAATATTCATTTCTGATAAAATAGTGAACACAATAACAATACTCATCGTTGCTATAATCGGCCCAATTGAATTTTCCGCAAATACACTTAACAGAAAAGCCAGCGCCGAAACAGTAGTTAATGCTACAGCTGCGAAGCCAAACGCTGCGAAGTATCGCCATAGTACATCAAATCTTTTTATTTGCTCAATGCCTTCAGACCTGATAACTACCATATCATTTGTACCAAATATCAACATACTTCCAAATAATGCCAGCAACGCCATTACGACCAATAATGCTAATGTATAGATAAATGATGCTGTAAATTTCACCAACATATATTCTGTACGGCTGATTGGTTTTGACATTGACAACCGAAGTGTGCCCATATTCGCTTCCCCTGCAATCGCATCGCCGGAAATTAATGCAACAAGCAAAGGCATCTGAATCAATAATGTATTCAGAATTACAAAACAGATAAGATAACCGTTTAATAATTTGTGTTTAAAGTCATCGTTAAACTCGAATGAGCCTGAAAGATTACTCAGCAACAAATCAATGTAAGATTTGCCATCGTATTTTAAAGCTATCTGAATTAAAAAAACAATAGCAGCTATCGCACCAAAAGCAATATATGTTCTTGGCCGTTTAAATATTTTAAAGAGTTCAATTTTTAAGAGCTTCCACATGCTGCGATGCTGTTGTTAATGATAAAAAATAATCTTCCAGCGAATGTTTGGAGTGAAATGAAAGAATCGGTACCCCTATATTAACCAATTGATTTATTATATCCGGCACTTGTTGTCTGTGCAATTTCAATAAAATACAATCATTTCTTTTTCCATGTATAAAAGATTGCAAAGGCGATTGCTTTAACTTTTCATACATAGATTCGTCATCAATCGTTTTTAACTCAATGATCGTTTCTGCAGGATCAAACAAATCATCCACTCTGCCCTCTACTACTTTTTTCCCTTTGTCAATAATAATCATTGAGTCGGCTATTAATTCAACTTCGCTTAATAAATGCGATGAGATCAGCAAGGTCTTATTCATTTCTCTGCTAAGTTGTAAAATAAGATTTCTTATATCCGCTATCCCTTGCGGGTCCAATCCATTGGTTGGTTCATCGAGAATTACCAGTTGGGGATCATGTACTAAAGCCGTTGCTATACCAAGTCGTTGCTTCATACCCTGCGAATAAGTTTTCACTTTGCTATGGGCTCTTTCTGCAAGCCCTACCATATTCAGTTGATCCAGTAATTTTTTTTCTGAAACCTTTACGCCGCTCATGGCTGCAAAAATTCGCAGGTTTTCCATCGCTGTAAGATATTTATATAAATCAGGCCGTTCAATAATTGCCCCAATTTGCCGTAGAATTTCTTTCCTGTGTTTTTGTAAACTCAATCCAAAAATTTCTATTTCTCCGGATGTAGGTTTTATTAATGTGAGCAACATTCTTATGGTCGTAGATTTACCTGCTCCATTTTGACCAAGAAATCCATATACCTGACCTTGCTCTACTGAAAAAGAAAGATCATTCACGGCTTTTATCTCCTTGAAATTTTTGTACAGATTTTTAACGGTGACGATAGTGCTCATTATTAATATATAACTGATAAAAGTAGTAAAGGTTGATGTTGCATAGACTTAATTATCTTTTTTTAAAAAATAAAACCCAAAAGGCTTGCATATATAAAGCCCAGTCATTAGGTTTGCTCCAGTTACAGAAAACCACATAAACCCTCGTAAAACTACGATAAACATCCGTACCAGATTCTCCTCT
>JBBSJN010000097.1:0-10530 GCA_038257235.1 Chitinophagales bacterium | reverse complement strand
CAGAAAGTAATGCCCACACTTGGTATTGCAAAAGAAAATATAGTAATTGTTTCCGGTATTGGTTGCAGCAGCCGGTTTCCATACTATATGAATACGTATGGTATGCATTCTATTCATGGAAGGGCAACAGCCGTTGCCTCAGGTTTAAAAGCCAGCCGCCCGGAACTGAGTGTGTGGATAGTAACTGGTGACGGTGATGGCTTGAGTATAGGTGGCAATCATACCATTCATTTGCTTCGCAGAAATTTTGATGTGAATATAATGTTGTTCAACAACCAGATATATGGTTTGACCAAAGGGCAATATTCCCCTACATCGGAAGAAAATAAAGTAACCAAGAGTACACCGATGGGAAGTATTGACCATCCCTTTAATCCGTTGGCACTTGCATTAGGTGCAGATGCCACATTTGTTGCCAGAACCATGGACCGTGATCCCAAACACCTGCAGGCTTCACTGATACGAACACATCAACATAAAGGCGCATCTTTCCTGGAGATATACCAGAACTGTAACATCTTTAACGACGGTGCTTTTGAAATTTTTACGGAGAAAAGCAGTAAGCCAACAGAAACCTTGTTTTTAGAGCAAGACCAGCCATTGGTATTTGGTGCTGCAGCTGATCAAGGAATAAAATTAGATGGTTTTAAACCGGTAGTTGTTGATCTGAATGACGGCAACAGCAAAGATGACCTTTGGATACATGACGAACAGGATATTTACAAAGCACAGATATTAACCCGCATATTTGATAACCCGAAAACAGAAGGACATTTACCAAGACCATTTGGTGTTTTCTATCAAACCAACAGAGATTGTTATGAAGATGTGATGGCAGCACAACTCGAAGAAGCAAAATCCAGGAAACCTGCCGATCTGGATAAATTGCTTAGAGGGAATGAGGTTTGGACAATACAGTAACAAAGTTTATAAAGACCGAAATTGAAGCTTATAAATTTTAAGCGATTGTATTCAATATTTTATTAGCATTCGCATACACTTTTCTTTCTTTCCTTTTATACCACCACTTCGGCATTGTCTTTTTCATCAAAGTATCAATATTTCGCATACCGACAAGGCTCCAGGCTCCTTTTAATTTACCGGCTAATGATGGCTGCAAAGCACGGAGGCTCATGGCAAATCCGCTTTCTAAATATTCCATATGATGCCAGTAACCGGCAGGCATAAATAAAGTATCACCCGGTTCCAGAATAAAATCAAAGCCTTCGGCTAATTTAAGTGCAGGAAATTTATCATAATCCGGTGCACCGTTTTGTTCGTAGTAATGAGAAAAATCGGCAAGGCTTAATACCTCAAATGGTTTGCGATATAATTTGTACTGTTCTTTTTTGGGGAACATCAACACTCTTTTTCTACCGACAAACTGTGTATGCAGTATATGCGAAAGGTCAATATCGTAATGCATATGCGTAATACTGCCGGCACCACCGGTAAAAAGCATCGGGTATTTTTTTATAAACCCTTTCATCATATGCTCCGGCCAGGTAAAATCATTGATCAAAGAAGGAGCATGGTCAAAAATATTGAACAGGAATATCCGCCAGGCAGCAGGGCCTGCACTTATCATGTCTATATATTCTCCGAAGGTTTTATAATCGTCGGCAGTATTAATAGGTGTGTAGGCGTCACTTTTTACATTATTATAAAGTGGCACTTTTTTATCGCCAACCAGTTGTTTGAAATAATCCCAGTTCCATTTCTTGTAAGCTGGCCATTCTTTAGCAAGATTTTTGATAACCACAGGCACACCGGGCTTATAATATTCTTTTTTAAACACTTCCGGATCAAGAGAATCAAAAGTGGCTACCGGCTTTAACTGCATGGATATTTTTTTGTTTTGCAAAGATAACAGGGGGTGAAAATACAAATTGCCTGTTAAATGACGACAGGTAAAAAAAAGTTTTGCAAAAACATAGTATTTTTAAAGTAATTGAATAATATGATATTACATGTTCATCCCGACGATCCGCAGCCAAGATTGATAAAACAGATAGTGGAAACCCTTCAAAAAGGCGGAATAATCATTTACCCTACCGATACTGTTTATGGTTTAGGCTGCGATATTTTGCAGCAAAAAGCCGTAGAAAGAATTTGCCGGATTAAGCAGGTGGAGCCCAAGAAGGCGCAGCTTTCTTTTGTTTGCAGCGACCTTTCCCATCTAAGTGACTATACAAAGCCCATTCCCAACCCGGTTTACAGGATTTTAAAAGAGTATTTGCCAGGCCCTTACACTTTTATCCTACAGGCAAGCAAACTGGTCCCTAAAATTATGCAAAGCAAAAAAGATACGATTGGACTTAGGATTCCGAATAATAATATTGCCATGGCGATTGTAAAAGAACTCGGCCGACCCATTCTCAGTGCTTCGCTGCCCGGCGAAATGGTGGAAGACTATACAGACCCGGAAGTGATGTATGAAAATTTTAGAAATGAAGTTGATTTCGTGGTAAATGGCGGCATTGGTGGCGCAACACCTTCAACAGTTGTTGATTTTACAGGTGATGAACCAATATTGGTAAGAGAAGGGTTGGGAAAATGGGAAGGTTGAGTCAATAATCAATCTTTTATTCTAGGGTTTATCCCAATAATATCAGCCTGCATTTTCCATAAACCTTTTTGTAAACCTAATTAAGGGGATAAATAATCATTCATTATGAAGCCATTCTCCATAGGAGTTTAATATGTTTTTTGTAAAACTATACCCGGCCTTTTTATTTAAAAGTTACAATATTTAAGTAAGCAGCAGGAATTATTGTTTCATTATCTTGAACGATTGTTGCTGCTGCCCGTTATCCAACTTGCCACCACCTGATACATACCGTTAGTAAAGCGTCTCATATCAATACTCACCTGATTGCTTCCGCTCAGCAATGCATTTTGTTGCTGTTTTACCAATGAACCTTTTATATCATAAACATTTAAAGCATTGGTTGAAGCCACTTCTACTTTAATCGTTGCGTACAGTATTAGTCATTGTTTTGTGCAATTAATGATTGATAAAATTGTACACATTTTTTTATTCCTGATTGATTTAGATTTCTACTCAAGAAGAAGAAAAATGTAAGGGAGGTAATAGCGAAATAGGGTGATAATCGAATAACTGCCAAAAAAATAGCCGGATGAAAGTTTCCCTCCGGCTTTTTAGTAACTTGATAATATTTTTAGAATAAATTATAATTAGGAAATGCTGATACACTTTTTACACCTGCTGAAATTTCGTTAAGCATTTTACCATGACCTTCCGGATCATTGGACGGGGCTTTGTTAGTAATGATTGCAATGCTAAGGCCGTCACCAATTTCAGCCAGCCATGATCTTGAAGGACCATGTGCACCATTATGATTTTGCCGGTCTCCTGATACGCCCCAGCCACAACCATATCCTGGAGACTTAGGAGTGTCGCTGGTGAGTGTGTCATGTGTTGCAGCTGTAATAATATCGGGAGGGGTTGGTGAGCCATCCACTCTTCCAAGAAATTTAACAAGATCAATCGGCCGGGCTACCCAACCACCGAACCCATCCCACAATTGCATATTCGGTTTTTCATCAGGTATATAATGTACTTCATCCGCTTTAATGCCACCAGAGCCAAGTCCTACATACATTGTGTTACCCACCCCTGATGGAGTTAAAACTTTACTGCGTATATAATTTTCATATGACTGACCACTTAACTTTTCAATCACCATGGAAAGTATAAAGTAGCCTGTATTGGAATAAACACTTTTTGTTCCAGGGTCATATTGCAATAAATCTGATGATGCCAGTAACATTTTCATTACATCGTCTTTGCTTTTGTTTTTATCCCAGAATACTGATTCACCATTGCAGGTACGCAGCCCTGCTGTATGATGAAGTAGCTGCGAAATAGTAATATCATTTAATTTTGATTTACCCGATGGAGTGGCATATTGGGATGAAAGAATGCCTCTTGGTCCAAATACTTTTTGATTCATAGAAATTTTATTAGCCTCCATGAGCTTCATAATACCAGCCCCTGTTACAGATTTGGAAATACTCATAATACGCATTGAATGATTTGGGCACAACTCCTCATATGTAGAGGGATTAGCATAGCCATATCCTTTTGCAAAAACAAGTTTCCCGTTTTTTGTAACAGCAAGGGATAAGCCGGTTACACCCTGTATAGTCATGTAGCTGTTTACTGCAGCATCAATCTTACCAATATCTGCTCCACTCATATTTGTGTTCTGCCAGATAACATTGTATTTATCAGCACCATCGCCTGCATACCCATTTACATAAACTGGTACATACCCTTGATAATACATATTGTCATATACATTTTGATAGTTGGAGCCTTGTATGCCATGCCGTGCCGCAGTAAGTGGCATATTTGATTTTTCCCAGATAGCAGCATAAAGGTCGGTGCCACTTTTTTCATAACCGCTTACTACTTTAACTGAATATCCCTGGCCTCCATATTCGTTAAAGTATTGCTGATATTGTGCAGCAGTCATATTATGTTTGGCAATTGTTGCCGGGCCTGTTGTTTTTTCCCAGATGGCGGTAAAGAATTCATTACCACCTACCACATAGCCTGATATATATTGCAAACGATAACCATTATTGCTGTTTTCAGTGAAAGTCTGCTGGTATTGTGCAGCAGTCATATTGTGTTTAGCCGTCCAGGCACCTCCGGAGCCTTTATCCCATACGGCAGCAAACTTTGCCTGTCCGCCTACTGCATATCCGGATATAATACGAAGCCTGTATCCATTTTTAGACATTTCGGTAAATGACTGCTGATATTGTGCAGCTGTCATTGCATGTTTTGCAGACCATGCTGGTCCTGAAGCTTTATTCCAGATGGCTGCATATCGTTCTTGACCGTCCTTGGTATAACCACATAAAGAAATAATACGATACCCTTTTGAGGAAAGGTTGCTAAATTCTGTCTGGTACTGGGCAGGCGTCATCAGGTGACGGGCTACGATCTGTCCAGAGATAGTACCAGCAAAACACAAAAGGGAAAACAGGAGAATAATTTTTTCAAATCTTTTTTTCATGATTGTATGGTTTTAAGGTTAAAGTAATTAGTGGTTTTAATTTTGATTTGCTATAAGAATTTTTTTATTTTCAGTTTCGCCAGACCGAAGATGAACAACTATACAAGGAATGACAATAGCGAAAAGGGGTGAGTTTAGTGTAAATATTTCTTGATTATTTATTCGGATACTGTAAGAAAATCCGAAGAATTTTGTTGATATATAAAAGCAGCTGCTCCAAATTGAGCAGCCGCATTTATCAGCAATTAGTTTATTTTTCCAGGCCTATTTCAATTTTAGCGAACTTAAATAAGCCTCCTTTACCCTTCCCCGTAAAGAAGTACCGCTGCCGTTATTAATTTTAGAATTTACCAGCACGGCTACCTCCATATCATCAGGCAAAAAATAAATAACACTTTGTTCCGCTCTTCCGTTATTTCCCCACCCGCCATTTTTATTATAAATCTTACCTGCTGGTGTATTGATTATCTGGTCTATGCCCAAATATGCATCCAATGCTTCCTGAAATTCGTTAGCACGGAAAATAGTATTATGCCTTCTCGCCAAATTCATAATTTTAATAAGGTCTGATACAGATAATCGCCAGCCAGCACCACCAAGTATAGTGGAAAGATTTCCCGAATCCCAGCCATCCGTATTACCGACGGGGAAATTGTATGCCAGGGCATGTTTCTGCTGAGGTTTATTTACGACATCTCCATTTACACCAGCCGGTGTAAAGATTTGTTCGTTAATAAAATACCGGTACCACATTATAGAAGAAACATCCCACTCTGAATCCGTCATGGTATTATTTGTATTAATATATTTCATTACTGTAGCTATCAAAATTCTGCACAATCCAAAGTTCATATTGTGATAATGAGATTTTCCTCCCACTCCTGCTACCCCTGCCTGTATTTTCTGTTTCATAAACTCATAATCAGTATCACAACAGTCATAATTGAACCCTGCTGTGTGAGTAAGCAAATGCCTGAAGGTGATTTTATCTATATTTTGCCCTTTAACCCAATAGGCGGGCAGATAATCTTTAATTTTTGTATCTACAGTAAGATTTGCCAATTTCAGGGCTTTATACATTCCCATGGCAGTTATGTATTTACTTACACTTGCCACATGCATTTTGGTATTAAAATCCCAGCCTTCTGAACCGTCGGAAGGACTTTGTGCCCAATTCCATTTCATATTAGAAATTACCGTTCCGCCACGGCTTACTTGTAATACGTAACCGGCAACAGAATCCTTTATGTGATCATGAAAATACTTTGTGAATGCCGGCACATCCAGTTGGTATCGTTTAGCTTTTTCAAATTTCAGTTTTGATTCTGCCATACTAACATAATCCGTTCTCCCATCATTATCTGCTGATGCTCCTGTAATGTTTACAGGTTTCATTACATGTTTTTTTACATCAGCAATAGTTCTGCCCGGGGGCAATTTAACTTGTGTTAATTGCGCCTGGCAACAAATGGTAAAAACAAGCAGGGTACATAAAATCGAAAATAATTTTTTCATGATTGTTTGGTTTAATGTTGAAAAATATTTTAAAAAAGCTCTTTTTTTATGGTTTCTATCTCTATCGATTCAACTTCTTTATTCTATACAATACCACAAAGAAGGGAAGAAAACCCGCAACGATTAAAAGAAAATATATCCAATTCATAAGTTAAACAATTTTATCCCTGATGGCCAGTGATACGGCTTCAGTGCCCGAATGCACATGCAACTTTGCATAGATATTCCGGATATGAGATTTAATCGTGTCAACTGCAACAAACAATTCTGATGCAATCATCTTATAACTTTTTCCGACCACTAATAACTGCAATACTTTTTTTTCCTGGTTGGTGAGATTATAATCTGTTACTATTGCAACAGGCTGTAAATTGTTTTTAAACAATTCCAATACCTTTCTGGCAATACCCGCTGTCATCGGTGAGCCGCCGGCTTGTACATCTTTAATTGCTTCCAGGTAGCCGTCCGGTGTGGTGGATTTTAATATATAACCTGATGCACCGGCGCAGATGGCATTGAAAATATATTCGTCTTCAAAAAAAACAGTTTGTATTAGAATGTGAATACCTGGAAAATGGTCTTTTATAATCTTAGTGGCTTCGATGCCGCTCATGCCTGGCATTTCAATATCCATCAGCACCACATCACAGGGACTGCCGGTAAGATTTTCCAACAGGTCACTGCAATCTGGCCATGAACCTACACAGCTAAAACCTTCAGTGTTATTTAATATCAACTCAAAGGTTTCCCGCAGGTGTTTATTGTCTTCAAAAACGGCGACTCTTATCAAGCTGATTATTTTTTACAAAGTTGGCACATCTTTTCTTTTCCGAAATAGCGAATATGGGTGATATTAAACAGGCATTGTTAGATAGATGCTGGTGCCTTTACCCGGTGTCGATTCAATACTGAGTTTACCATTCAGTTCTTTCGCCCTGTTTTGCAAATTATCTAACCCATTTCCTTTTCTTACAATAGATACATCAAAACCTTTTCCAAAATCCTGTACTAAAAAACTTAACTTTTTATTTTGTTCAGACGCTTTGATAATGATTTTTTCTGTGCCAGCATACTTCACCGCATTATTGATAGCTTCTTTAAAAATAAGATAAAGGTTTTTACGTTGTGGCATTGAAAGTTTTAATATTTCAAGTTTTTCTAACTCCATTTCCAGCGAAATATTTTTGCTGCTGCATATTTCCTGTGCAAACCGTTCCATTCTGTTTTTCAAACTGCTACCTTCGCTTTCACCGGGTTTTATCATCCAGACAATGTCACCCATCTTGTCCATGGTTTCTTTAGCATTCACAGTCATCCGGTCCAGTATCTCTTTTTGAGATGCATCAGTACTGCCTTGTTTTTTGTTGGCGATCTGGCTTAGCATATGAATACTGCTAAGAGAACTACCCACTTCATCATGCAGGTCGGCTGCAATTTGGTTACGTAATTCCAGTTCTTTCATTTGCTGGCGAAGACGGTTGCGGTTTATCAATAACAAAATTCCACCGATAGCCAACACCACCAGCAGCACAGCACCTGACATAAGAAGACGTTGACGGCTAAGCTTTTGTTCTTGTATCTCTTTATCCTTATTTAGTAATTGTATTTCTTTGTCCTTTTCATTTACTTTAAATCTTATTTGCAATGCTGCAATATCATCATCAAACTGTTGTTTAATAATACTGTCGTTTAGTTCTTTATTTACTTTTAAAAATTCAAATGCTTTAGCAGAATTACCTGCCAATTCAAATGCTTCTGCAAGCAGGTCAGAAGCTTCTATCTGTGTTGTTATGTAATTGTTTTTTTTAGCAATAGCATAAGCCTGTATTCCTGCTTCTATCGCTTTCGAGCTGTTTTTTTCTTTTAAATACACTCTGCCCAACGATTCCCAGGCATTGGCGATTTGCTCATCATTTTGCTGTTTTACTGCGTAATCCATTGCCAGGGACGCATATTTTTTTGCAAGCTGAGGTTGATTGGTTTCCAAATAAGTATCACTCAGATTTTCATGATACATGGAAAGATTGTTGAGATCATTAATACTGTCAGCAATAACTATGGCCTTAAGAAATGCTTCAATTGACTTATCGTATTCAGCAATGTGTTTGTAAGCATTGCCTTTATTATTCAAAACAATAGCAGACATCTGTTTATTGCCAATCTTCTGGTATAAGCTATATGCTTTATCATAATAGCTTATACTTTCAATGTATGATTGCTGGATATAATAAACAGAACCGATTGTTTGGTAAACCCTTGCCCTGCGGTCATCGTTATTTGCTTTTTCGGCATATAAAAGCGAAGTGTCGCAGTCTTTGAGGGATTGAGATAAGTTTTGCATTTGCATATACAAATCTGCCCTGTTCAGATAGGCAAGTGCCAGCCTGTTGGGGTCGCCTGCCTTGTGCGAATAATCAATAGCATAATTAATATATAGTAATGCAGAATCTGTTTTTGATGCAGAAATATAACTTGCAGAAATATTCAATAAGCATCCGGCTGTTCCTTTATCAAAATTGAGTTTTTTGCCTAGATTAACTCCCGCTTTTCCGTATTCTACAGCTTTTAGCGGGTCTGTATTTCTCAACAATCCAGTCAGCATCCGGTAGATAATTACTTTATTGGTATCATCTTTTGCTTTCGGCAATTCTATAAGCAAAGAGTCAATCATTTTATTCTGAGAAAAAATTTTGCCGGTAAAAGCAACTATAGCAATAAACAATAGCAGAATGGCCTTTTGCATATTCTAATGTACAGCAATTTTTGTGTAAGCAATATATTAAACCGTAAAAACTAGAATAAATCAGCCGCCAGACTTTTCAGTTTGAAGCTTTTTCTATGATATACACATTGCCCATGTTGTTCTATGGCATTACGGTGAGTCAGTGTTCCGTAACCTTTATTATTATTCCAGCTATATTGGGGAAAACTTTCATGTAGTTGCCGCATATAATCATCTCTGTATGTTTTGGCAAGAATACTTGCTGCTGCGATAGAAGTATAAATGGAATCTCCTTTGATGATACATCGGTGAGGAACTTTTTTAAAGGTATAAAAACGATTTCCGTCAATTAATAATAATTGCGGCTTCTTTTTTAATTTATCAATAGCCAGATGCATCGCTTTAAAAGATGCTTTGAGAATATTGATCTTATCTATCTCTTCATTATCAATACTCGCAACGGCAAAAGACAATGCAGATTCTTCAATAATTAATCGTAATTCATTTCTGTTTTTTTCAGTTACTTGCTTGGAGTCGTTGAGTAATGGATGATTAAAATTTACGGGCAAAATAACAGCGGCAGCAAATACCGGCCCTGCCAAACAGCCTCGGCCGGCTTCGTCGCAACCGGCTTCCATTAATTCTTCCTGGTAAAAAGATTTTAGCATCAGCATGCAATTTCCTGAATAAAGATGGTATTTGCCAATCTTAACATATAAAAATGTTATAGATAGATTTTGAACACGGATTATTCTGCTTCGCAGAATATTGATGATCCAAGATTTTCTGTATTAAAGAAAATAGATCTGTGTTCATCTATCCAATCCTTTTCATCCGTGTTCCTAGCTCTTTATCCAAATGATGCTAAACTCAACAGAATAAAATAATGCTGCTATTTGATATAACTTTGCACCCACCATGACAAAAGTGCTTACACATCGTTCTTCCAAACCAATAGCCATCTGGCTTTTGATAGGCGTGGGAATGATAATCGTTCAGATACTTTTAGGCGGTATTACAAGATTAACTGGCTCAGGTCTTTCAATTACAGAGTGGAATGTTGTTACCGGAACATTTCCGCCCACCAATAATCAGCAGTGGCTTTTGGAGTTTGAAAAATATAAAGCCACCCCACAGTTTAACCTGCTGAATTTTGATTTTACATTGCAGGACTTCAAACATATTTTTTTCTGGGAATGGTTTCACCGTTTCTGGGCAAGACTGATTGGCGTAGTGTTCGCT
>JBBSJN010000096.1:0-10610 GCA_038257235.1 Chitinophagales bacterium | reverse complement strand
TAATAATAAATTACCTGCTCTTGGTTTACGGTCACTGATCTTAGTACCACCTAACGAAAGCCATAACTGGTTACTGTTGATATTGGCTGCTTCGCAGGCTTGTTGTACTGTCATTCCAAACTCCACTATATTCAGAAAGAATTGCAGAAGGTTTTGGTCTTGTGTGTCACCGCCTTGCACAGCAAATGATAAAAATGGTTTGCCATCTTTTAATGCCAATGAAGGTGTTAACGTAACTCTGGGCCTTTTACCTGGTTCAATTACATTAAACGGATCTAATTCAGCATCCAACACAAAGCTTTGTAACCGTTGACTCATCCCCACACCTGTGTTACCTGCAATACAAGCCGGCAACCAGCCGCCGCTTGGCGTAATAGAAACCACCCAGCCATCTTTATCGGCTGCTTCTACAGATGTAGTGCCCATCCATAAATTATGCATATATTCTTCATCATTCATCGCTACATTTCTTACATCATGATCCGGCGTTGCACTACCGGGTTTAAATGTTGTATCAGTGTACTTTCTTCTTTCATTTATAAGATTTAAATATGGATTTGTTTTTCCTTCAAACGGATAGGGATCACCGGGTCCTATATTCGCATCATTCATAACAGGGTTTATCATCGCAGCTCTTTGCTTTGCATATTCTTTACTTAACAAACCTTTCATCGGTTCTTCGGGAGCAAAATAAGGATCGCCATAATAAAAGTCACGGTCAGCAAAAGTCATATTCATCGTTTGGTACAACGTATGTATATATTGGGTGCTGTTATATCCCATCTTTTTCAGATCAAAATTCTCAAGGATATTCAATGATTGTAAAAGCACCGGCCCTTGTGTCCATTGTTGCATTTTATATACATCAATCCCTTTATAGTTTACAGAAAGAGCTTCTTCTTTTATTGGTTTCCATTTTGCAAGATCTTCCAATGTTATCAATCCTCCCTGCTCTTTACATCCTCTTACAAATTCTTTAGCTATATCGCCTTTGTAGAATCTGTCATTCGCTGCCATGATAGCCTCTTTTCTGTTTTTCTTTTTCTTCAACATCTCTCTTTCCGATTCAACCATCTTTGTTAAAGTAGCCAGCAATTCCTTTTGCACAAAAATTTCTCCGGCAACAGGAGCTTCTCTTTTTTCGCCTAAGTGAGGAAGAAAAACTTTTTTGCTATACGGCCATTCTTTTATCATAGCCTTTCCTCTTTCCATGGCATTGGCTGTTTGTGCTTCTATCGGGTAACCTGCTGCCAGTTCCATTGCAGGTTTTAAAACTTGTTCCAGACTCATCGTTCCGTATTCAGCCAGCATCATACATAATCCACCAACAGTTCCGGGAGTAGTTGCAGCCAATGGTCCATACTGTGGTGGAAATGAAAAACCTTTGCCTTTATAAAATTCAACAGTTGCACCGGTTGGTGCCACGCCTAATGCATTAATGGCAATTACTTTTTTTGTTTTGGGATTATAGATCAAAGCCTGCGTTTCTCCGCCCCAACTCAATACATCCCACATGGTACAAGTGGCAGCAAGCATTGCACAAGCTGCATCTACTGCATTACCACCTTGCTGAAAGATCATTGAACCTGCTGTTGCTGCCAAAGGCTTACCTGTAATCGCCATCCAGTTTTTTCCGTGTAGTGGTGGTTTTTGTGTTTGCTGTGCAATAGAATAAATAGCAAACAACATAACAAGAAGGAATGAAGCAATCTTCTTCATATATAAAATTTTTGAGTCCTTAAAGATAACTAAGGAAAAATAAAAAACTGTGATTAACACTCCGGCAAACTCAACGGCACATTGATCGCCAATCCTCCGTCTGCCGTTTCTTTGTATTTATGATTCATGTCTTTAGCTGTATCCCACATGGTTTTAATGACAGCATCTAACGATACTTTGGCAAAATCAGGAGTACTTTGTAATGCTAATTGCGAAGCTGTTATTGCTTTGATAGCTCCCATTGTATTTCTTTCTATGCAGGGAACTTGCACCAGGCCTCCAATCGGATCGCAGGTAAGACCCAAATGATGTTCCATTGCAATTTCAGAAGCCATCATTACTTGTTTTTGTGTGCCGCCCATACATTCAGTTAAGCCTGCTGCTGCCATTGCTGACGAAACACCGATCTCTGCCTGGCATCCACCCATTGCTGCGGAAAGAGTTGCTCCTTTTTTAAAGATGCTGCCAATCTCCGAAGCAGTTAATAAAAACTGAATGATGTTTTCTTCCTTATTTCCATCACAAAAGGCAATATAGTATTGCAGAACAGCAGGGATCACTCCAGCAGCACCGTTAGTTGGTGCTGTAACCACTCTGCCAAATGCCGCATTCTCTTCATTCACCGCCAATGCAAAACAGCTTACCCAATCCAACGTATATTTAAAATTATCTCCACCTGCACTGATGGTGGCCAGCCATGAATCATAATCGCTGTATGGTTTGCCTGCAATCAATTTTTTATTTAATGCAGCACCTCTTCTTTTTACATTTAATCCACCAGGTAATATTCCTGAGGTATGGCACCCTCTGTAAATACATTCTTTCATCACCCGCCAGATATTCAACAATCCTTCTTTAGTTTCCGGTTCACTTCTCCAGGCATTTTCATTTTCCAGTACCACATCGCTGATAGACAATCCTGTTTTTAAACACCAGTGCTGAATATCCGCAGCAGTATTTATTGGAAATGGCAATTGTACTTCTTCGTTTCCGATTGTCTCCTCTCCTTCTTTTACTACAAATCCGCCGCCGATTGAATAATATGTTTCGGCGAAATTATCTCCGTTCTTTGTTTTAGCCAGAAAAGTAACAGCATTGGGATGAAAAGGAAGACTTTCCGTAATAAGAAACTCTATATCTTCATTAGGATTGAAATCAACTTCGTGCAAGCCAAGTAAAATTATTTTTTTCATACTGGCTATATCATTGATTTTGGCATCAATCTGATCTACTGCAAAAGTTACCGGATCATCTCCACATAATCCAAGTTGAACAGCAATGTCCGTACCATGGCCTTTTCCGGTTTTTGCCAATGAACCATATAGCAACACTCTTACTTCGTTCACATCAAACAGCATATTCTTGTCCTTTAATGTCTGCACAAAACGTTGTGCAGCCCTCCACGGACCTAGTGTATGAGAGCTGGAAGGGCCTACACCAATCTTAAAAATATCAAAAACTGAAATTGCTTCGTATGACACAATCTGATTTTTATCAAAAATACAATTAAAAAACCCGTTAAGCTTAAAGCAAAACGGGTTTTCAATTATTTACAATTTATTATTATTGAACATCAACTAAAGTCACTTCAAAATATAAGACTTCATCAGGTGGTATAGTGCGGTAACCGGTACAACCATAAGCCAATGATGATGGAATAATCATTTTTATAACACCGCCTTTTTGAATTAATGGTAAGGCAATTTGCCACCCCGCAATTACACCGCTTAAGCTGAAAACAATTGGTGTTCCGTTTGACTGATCAAATATGGTTCCGTTAAGAAATTTTCCAACATAGTTGGCAGTAACCTTAGATTGAGCGGTTGGTGTAGGGCCACTGCCCTGATTTATTATCTGGTAATTGATGCCACTTGCATGAATTGTAGCGTTTATCCCATTACTGTTGGCAAAAGCTGTCATAGCGGCCTGCTCACTCTGCACATTTTTGGGAGTGCATTGCTCATCTCCTTTAAGACAACCTGTAATACCAACTAAAAGCATTGAAACTGAAATAACCGAAAGATTTTTTTTCATTTGTATTTTTTTTGATTTAATAGAGACCGATTTTCTGAGTTTTTCGCTGCAAATATCAGAACTTATTGTTTATCTCTTTTACTTATTAATTCACGGTAAGATTGTTCATTCATATCCCATCTATGCCTGGCAGAAAAAATTACAATAAAAGTTACAATCAATAATGCTGCCACAATCAATACAATAATTAATGATGATTTTTCCCGATGCATTGCCATATCTGCTTTTTTAAACCATCCGGAAAAAAAATTGATAAAAATGGCCAGGATTAAAATAACAGCCATTGGCAGGCCAACATACACCTGATGAAGGATTTTTTTCTTTTTTAACCTGTTTTGCTCCCAATACCCAATAAACTCCTTTTCTTCCAACGTAAGCATAAGCGGACAAAGTTAAGATACAAAACGTTATACCTATTGCATCAGCGGTACAATTTATCTATATTGTGACTCTTAATTGGTACAGTTTTGAAACTAACCCATCTTATTGCTCAATATCTTTATAAAAACAAACGGCTCGACCTGCAAGGTATCGGCAGTTTCCACCTTGACAAATCCATCATAATTGACGAGGATTCCAATAAACATGCTCAGGAAAAAGGGATGGAAGGTGTATCGTTTGAAAATGATTCTGCAACTAAAGAAGATCCGGAATTAATTTCTTTTCTTTCATCTTACTCAGGCAAAATAAAAGCACTGGCTTCTGCAGATCTCAACTCTCATCTTGAACTGGCAAGACAATTCATGAATATCGGTAAGCCTTTTCTTTTCGAAGGGATCGGCAGCCTTACTAGGATAAGGTCGGGAGAATATAACTTCATACCAGGAAATGCTTTGACAAAAAAACTTACTGAACCAAAAGCAAAAGATACAAAAACCCCTTCTTTAATTGAAGAACCTGTTTCAGATTACAAAAGTGCTTTGTATAAACAAGAAAAAAAGTCACCCTGGAAAAAACCAGGAATTTTTTTGTTGGTGGCTGCCGGCTTCGCATTAGCAATCTGGGGAGGATATACAGTTTATAAAAGAACATCTGCTGGCGATAGTAATAAGTCGGAAATAGCAAAAGCAGATAAAACGATTCTTCTGGAAGATAGTTTGAATGCTACGCCTGATACTTTAAATACACAACCTGTAAATAATGCAAATAACTCATCTGGCACTACTAAATTTGTTCTGGAAGTTGCTGATAAAGACAGGGCTGCTCAACGATACGCAAAGTTAAAAACTTTTCAGTGGGATGTGATGATGGAAACAAAAGACTCTCTATCATATAAACTTTTTTTACTTCTTCCCATAACTCCTGCTGATACGACAAGGATACTGGATTCTTTAACTCAATTAACCGGAAGAAAAGTCTTTATTGAAAAAAAATAATACCTGCGTTTACATCTTTAATGATTTTGCAATTCCTAACTCCAGTCCTCTGAGTTCAGCAAGTCCTCTCAGCCTGCCAATGGCGCTATAACCCGGGTAAGTTATTTTCTATAAATCATCGAGCATTTGATGACCATGATCTGGCCGCATGGGGATTGAAATATTCCGCTGTTTCATTATCAATAAAATTTCACGAATAACAGCATACATATCCGTATCGCCTTCAAGGTGATTGGCTTCATAAAAATTTCCCTCACTATCCCGTTTGGTATTTCTTAAATGCAGAAAGTGAATTTGATTTCCGAAACGTTTCAGCATGTGCACTAAATTATTATCCGGTCTGGCTCCAAATGAACCAGTACAAAAACACAATCCATTAGCCGGTGACGGTGCTGCTGCCAATAATTCAGCGGCATCAGATTCAGTACTTACAACTCTTGGTAAACCCAGAACAGAATACGGCGGATCATCCGGGTGAATGGCCATCTTTAAACCACAATCTTCCGCTACCGGAATTACTTGCTGAAGAAAATAAAAAAGATTTTGTTTGAGCTTAGCAGCATCAATACCACCATAAGTTTTTAATGCTGTTAATATTTGCTCCTTTGTAAATTGCTCTTCACTTCCCGGCAAGCCGAGTAAAGCATTACGAAAAAGTATTTCTTCTTCTTTATCCGTCATCCTGTCGTGCCTGAGTTTTGCTTTTTTGATTTCGGCTTCTGTATAATCCTTTTCTGCGTCGGGTCTTTTTAATAAAAACAAATCGAAAGCGATAAAGGCAGATCGTTCAAAATAAAGTGCCTTGCTTCCATCCGGCAGTACATATGAAACATCAGTTCTCATCCAATCCAGTATAGGCATAAAATTATAAGTAACAACTTTTAATCCGCATGCATTAACATTCCGGAGGCTTTGTTTGTAATTTTCAATATGCAATAAATAATTTCCACTTTGCCTTTTAATGTCTTCACTCACGGGCAGACTTTCTATTACTGTCCAGGTAAGCCCGGCTTCTTCTACTTGCTGCTTCCTTTTATTGATTTCATCCAATTGCCATACTTCTCCTACCGGAATATGATGCAAGGCTGTAACCACCCCTTCACAACCAGATTGTCGTATATCTGCTAAGCTTACCGGATCATTTGGCCCGAACCAACGCATGGTTTGTTGCATCAACATAAATTTCAATTACATTTAAATGAAATTAAAGAGAAAATACAAGATGTAGTTTTACAAATTGTGTTGAGTATTTCAAATTTATAATAATCGTGTAATGCTAAAAAAAAGACCTGCTAATATTTGCAGGTCTTGATTTTGAATCTGATTTGTAGAGGTCCCGAGCGGATTCGAACCGCTGTAGAAGCTTTTGCAGAGCTTTGCCTAGCCACTCGGCCACAGGACCATTCTTATTTCTTATTTCAGATTGTAAATTTTAGATTTGAACCTGAAAGGGAGCAAATATACATTTTTTACATCATTTCATTTTACTTAAACTATAAAAAATGAGCCGTATTGCAGAATCTGAATTAATTATTAATAACCGGGGAGCTATTTACCATCTTGACCTCCGTCCTGAGGAAATTGCTGATACCGTTATTACCGTTGGCGACCCTGACAGAGTACAAGAAGTAAGCAAACATTTTGACTCCATAGAAGTAAAAAGACAGCACCGGGAATTTATCTCACATACCGGCCGGGTTGGAAATAAAAGATTGACGGTTCTTTCTTCTGGAATTGGGCCAGATAATATTGATATTGTAATTAATGAACTGGACGCCTTGGTTAATATCGATTTTGAAACAAGAGAAATAAAAAAAGAATTAAAGTCAATCAATATTATCCGCATCGGCACTTCCGGATCATTACAGGCAGATATTCCGGTTGACCATTTTGTAGCCTCAACACATGGGCTTGGCGTCGACAACCTGTTGAATTTTTACAGACTGGAACAAAATGACGAAGAACAGCAATTGATACAATCCTTTATTACACACACACAGGTGCATGGACAAATTGGCAATCCTTATATAAGTAGTGGTGCCGCTTCCTTGATTAAGCAT
Source organism: Chitinophagales bacterium (assembly GCA_038257235.1). GTDB lineage: Bacteria > Bacteroidota > Bacteroidia > Chitinophagales > Chitinophagaceae > JJ008. The sequence goes on along the minus strand of JBBSJN010000096.1, from coordinate 3,421 downwards.
TTTGTAAAAGATTTTCACCAAGGAATTACAGTCACTTGTCCCGGCTTCTATGGCCCACAAGGCAGGGTATTAAGACTAGGGATTAAGAATCCAAACTTTGTTACCCGGTTAACGGATTTTCGTTTTGGTCAGCATCGTATTACCAACTTCGAAATGGAAACTTCAGCCATCTATGGATTGGGAAGACTGCTCGGTCATAATTGCCTTGCAGTAAATGCTATTGTTGCCAACAGGGTTACAAAAGAATTTTCCAAAGATGGAAAAGCAACGGTAGAAAAACTGATTCAAAAATTTCTTCAAATATTTTCAGAAAGTATATAATGGAATTTCACTTTTATAAATACCAGGGAACAGGCAATGATTTTATTGTTGCCGACAACAGAGAAAAAAAGTATTCTTCTTTAACTACAGATCAGATACACAAACTTTGTGATCGTCGTTTTGGAATTGGTGCCGATGGATTGATGCTGCTTAATGAAAAGGATGGATTCGATTTTGAAATGAAATACTATAATGCTGATGGAAAGGAAGGCAGTATGTGTGGCAATGGTGGCCGTTGTATAATAAAATTTGCGTATCATCTCGGTATTCATAGAGAAATGTATCGTTTTCTTGCCTCGGATGGAGCACATGAAGCAGAAATTAATACAGATGGAATTGTATCACTAAAAATGAAAGATGTAAAAAACATCAGAAAATTTCATAACGATTTTATAGTAGATACAGGATCTCCCCATTATATCAAACTTTCTTCCAACGTAATGGAAATGGATGTGTTTAAAAAAGGGTATGAAATCCGGCATAGCAAGGAATTTGAAGAAGAAGGTATTAATGTAAACTTTGTAGAGCAATTAGTAGATGTAGACAAGATTATTGTCCGCACTTTTGAAAGAGGTGTGGAAGATGAGACCTTCTCTTGTGGCACAGGTGTTACAGCAGCAGCACTTGTTTGTTATCACAATGAAAATGGGTTTAATGATGTAGAAGTAAAAACTTTAGGTGGAAATTTATCGGTTGAATTTGACAGACTGGATGATAGCCGTTATGAAAACATCTGGTTGTGCGGGCCTGCAGAAAAAGTGTATGAAGGAACTGTTCAAGTAAAATAGATTATGTCAACTATTCAAACCAAACAAGAAATACTTGAACAGCTTGAAAAAGCCGGAAAAGATTTTTCTGATTTTTGTTCAGTAATACCTGATGCTATTTTTTTCAGGCAGCCTGCAGAAAAATGGTCCGTTGCGCAAAACGTTACACATCTTATTACTTCGGCCAATATGACAAGATTGGCGTATCGTCTTCCAAAATTCATGGTCAGAATTTATAGTGGCAAACCCAACCGGCCTTCCCGCAGCTATGACGAACTGGTAGCTAAGTATAAATTGAAATTGCAGCAAGGAGGCAGGGCCAGTGGAAGATTTGTTGCAAAAACAGTTGATGCCAGTGTCAGCAAAGAAAAACTAGTAGATTCATTTAGTAAGTCAATGGAAATATTGATAAGCACTATTAATAAAAAATGGACAGAGACCCAGCTTGATCAATACCTGGCACCACATCCGCTTTTGGGAAAATTAACCCTAAGGGAATTATGCTTTTTTACAATATACCATACCGAACATCATCTTGCTATCATTAAAGAAAGATTGAACGACTAAATCTTAAATAGCAATCCCGACTTAATTCACTTATTATTTATTTTATAGCCGGTAAGGCCCGTCTTTCCTTACTTATTGTTTAATTTATAGCCGGGCAGGCCCGTCTTTCCTTACTTACTGTTTAATTTATAGCCGGGCAGGCTTACCTTTGCCTGCCGAAACACAAGTAGCAGGCCATTAAAGATCATATGATACAGTATTTTAAAAATATCGATCAGCAAACAATAGAGATAGACAAACCTGAAAGTGGGATTTGGGTGAATGTATTGCCTCCATTAAAACAGGAAGAATTTACGGAACTGTCTAATTCACTGGATATACCTATTGACTTTCTTACTGACTCGCTGGATATAGACGAAAGAAGCCGTTATGAAGAAGATGACAATGTAAAGCTAATCGTCATCAAAACACCAACTGAAAACAATTCCTTTAACGAAAGTGACGCTTATTATATTACCATCCCGATCTGTATTATTCTTACACATAACCAGATTGTAACGGTTAACTCATTTGAAAATTCTGCTATAAAAAAATTCTTAAACACTTTTCAAAATCGCCATCCTGATAAAAGAAATATGATGGTGCTTAAAATTTTTGAAAAGATTGTACAGAATTTTATGGAGCATCTGAAAGAGATCAATCTCCGTAGAAATACATTTGAACAAAAATTGTATGATAGTAGCAAGAACGAACATTTGCTGGAATTGATGCGGATACAAAAAAGTCTTGTTTACCTGGTGACAGCTCTTCGCTCCAATGAAATGCTAATGATGAAGCTGGAAAGAACAGGCTTCCTGAGTCTTAATGAAGATGAAAATGAAATTTTGAATGACCTGATAGTGGATAATTCGCAGGCCCTGGAGATGGCGAATATTTATACGAATATCCTGAGCAGCACTTTGGATGCCTTTGCAAGTATTATTGCAAATAATCAGAACCAGGTTTTGAAAAGATTAGCCGTAATTACAATTGTACTTACTTTCCCTGTGCTAATAGCGAGTTTATTTGGCATGAATGTTCCGAGTGGTTTTGAAAATTCAAAATATGCCTTTTATATTGTTTCACTCCTATCGTTAGGCATTGCACTGGTCATCGGCTGGTATTTTTTTCGGAAAAAAATATTTTAAACAACTATGTTCAATATCAGAGTTTACGGCATTCTTATCAATGAAAAAAATGAAGTGCTGGTAAGCGATGAATTGATTCGGGGAAGTTATATTACCAAATTTCCCGGAGGCGGTTTAGAATTTGGCGAAGGCACAAGAGATTGCTTACAAAGGGAGTTCCTGGAAGAAATGAATTTAAAAGTTGAGATTAGCAATCACATTTATACCACCGACTTTTATCAGCGATCTGCCTTTAATCCAGAACACCAGATCGTTTCAATTTATTACGCTGTAAAAGCTTTTAGCGACATAAAAGTTCCATTAAGAGATAAGCCTTTTGATTTTGATGAACAACAATTAAATGCATATCAAGAAACAAATGAAATTGAAACATTTCGTTTTATTGGCAAAAACGAGTTTTCAGCAGAGAGTGTAACATTGCCCATAGACAAAATTGTAGCTGAGATAGTAGCAAAAACCCTTTAATCCCTTCTCATCGCCGCTTTCTTCATTTCAGCCGCCTGCTCATGACCCAAGTATTTTTCTATGATTCCATGAATAAGATAAATTACCGGTGTCATTAAAATGGCAACAATAAATTTATAGATATAATTAACGATACCAACGGCTATAAACAATTTAAAAGGCCACACAAAATCG
>JBBSJN010000095.1:0-10700 GCA_038257235.1 Chitinophagales bacterium | reverse complement strand
TTCTTGTGCATTTGCTCCGCAAAAGAAAACTGAAATAATTTTCTTTGGAGATTCGATTACTGAGTTGGCTGTAAAAGAAAAGCCTTATAGAGGATTTATTCTTGAACTGGAAGATAAATCTAAGGCTGAAAATAAAAGTGACCAGTATGATTTCATTGGCTCAGGCATCAGTGCCAATAAAGTATACGACCTGTATTTAAGATTAGAAGAAGATGTGCTGAGCAAAAACCCTGATGTTGTTTTTATTTGGGTGGGAGTAAATGATGTGTGGCATAAAACATTACTCGGAACAGGAACAGATGCTGATAAATTTGAAAAATTTTATCAGGCTATTTTAAAGAAATTAAAAGACAGAAATATTAAAGCGGTATTAGTAACACCAGCTGTAGTGGGAGAGAAGACTGATATGAGTAATCCATTAGACGGTGATCTGAACAGGTATTGCAATATCATTCGGGATATTGCCAAAAAAAATGAATTGCCACTGGTGGATTTAAGAAAAGAGTTTGGTAATTATTACAAAATAAATAATCCCAACAACGAAGAAAAGAATATTCTTACCTACGATAAAGTTCATCTGAATACAAAAGGCAATCAGCTTGTGGCTGATTTGATGTGGAAAGCGGTTAAAACGCTTTAAATTAGTTTTTTCAGCAAATTTGATATTTCATTAGAATTATTCATAATCATAAGGTGTGTGCCTTTATCAATAGAATAATCAGCTTTCACCATGCTGTAAGGAAGTAACGTATCTGATGTTCCGTGAATATGTATTATGTTACCAGGTTCTATTTTATTTTCCCAATGCAGAATAGAATGAATTGCCCATTTGGTGAATTTTGTATCAGTGTCTCTTAATATTTGATTAAATATTTTCTTTTGATTTTCTCCCTTTGGTCCGAAAAATGTTGTTCGGAAAATACCAGCTTTTTTTAATACTGTTGACGGAATCCATTTATATAATGGAATGTATTTCCCGATCAATAATATTTTTGGAAACTCCTTTTTAATCTTGTTGCTGGAAATAATTATAACTTTCGCCGAAGTATCTGATTTTGCAATTTCTGTTGCAAGCATTCCTCCGAATGAAACGCCTACTATAATGGGTGAGGGTTCATTTATTTGTTCTTTTAATCGTATTGCATATTGCTGAAGCGATTCTTTTTTGTATGGTTTTACCCATTCAATAAAAACAGGTTCACAAAAAGATAAATCGAGAAATGAGAATCCTCTTTTATCCGCGCCAAGTCCGCTAATGAAATAAACTTTTTTCAAATTTTTGTATCAGATAATTTTCACCAAATAATAATTCTTCTTTCCCTTTTGCACCAGCAAGTATTGATCTTGAAGTAATAAGCTTTTTTCAATTTTTAAATCAATACTCTCTATTTTTTTTCTGTTGATACTTATGCCTCCTCCCTGTACTAATTTTCTTGCTTCGCCTTTACTTGGAAAAATAGTTGTTTCGGCCAGAAAAGAAACAACATCAATACCGGCCTCTATTTTTTCTTTTGGGTAATCAATTTTTACAACACCTTCCATACTTTCTAAGTCTTCAATAGAAATACTTTCTGCTGGTGCCGTTTGATTGGTAAATAGTTTTTCAGTAGTAACAATGGCCTCAGCTAAGGCTGCTTCTCCATGCACAAACTTTGTTACTTCCTCTGCCAATTTTTTTTGCAAAACTCTTTTTCCTGCATCCTCTTTATGTTCAGCAAGAATTGAATTTATTTCTGATTGATTTAAGAAGGTAAAAACCTTAATCCATTTTTCTCCATCAGTGTCACTGGCATTCAGCCAGAATTGATAAAATTGGTAGGGAGTTGTTCTTATCGGGTCAAGCCACACATTACCGGTTTCTGTTTTGCCAAACTTGCCACCATCTGCTTTTGTAAGGAGCGGACAAGTAAAAGCAAATGCTTCGCCTCCGGATTTTCTTCTGATGAGTTCTGTACCTGTTACAATATTCCCCCACTGATCGCTGCCCCCCATTTGTAATTTGCAATTCTTATTTTTATTTAGCCAGTAATAATCATACCCCTGAACTAACTGATAAGTGAATTCAGTAAAACTCATTCCAGGTTCTCCTTCTAATCTTTTTTTCACACTGTCCTTACTCATCATGTAGTTAACAGTAATATGCTTTCCTACATCCCGGATAAAATCAAGAAAAGTAAAATCTTTGAACCAGTCATAGTTATTCACCATTTCTGCTGCATTTTTCAATTCTGGATTAAAGTCAAGATATTGCATCAATTGTTTCTTAACACCTTCTTGATTTTTTTGTAAAATATCTTCACTTAAAAGGTTCCTTTCCTCACTTTTACCACTCGGATCACCAACCATGCCGGTTGCACCTCCAACTAAAGCATAAGGCTTATGACCAGCTTTTTGAAGATGAACTAATAGTAAAATTGGCACCAAGCTACCAATATGCAAGCTGTCGGCAGTTGGATCAAACCCGATATAGGCAGAAGTCATTTCTTTTTTAAGCTGTTCTTCGGTACCAGGCATAATGTCCTGAATAAGGCCCCTCCATCGTAATTCTTCTATTAAATTCATATTATAATTCCGTGATTTGCAGCAAAAATAGGACAGATTATGAATGATCTAGAACAAGAGCAATATATTTCTAAACAATTCGTTTTCAATCCTTAGCCATTTTGTCTTGTTTTCTTATGATTTTACGAATGTAAAGTCTAACTTTACAAGCAGCCCGTATATATGAAAGCTTATTTTAATCAAAAGCTTATAGAAAATTATCCCAATGAAACCATCCACTCTAATCCTGTCATTTTTGACATTGTTATTTTCCATTTCAGCAACTGCTCAATTTAGGAAATATTCTAATGAGTTTTTAAATATTGGTGCAGGTGCCAGAGGCTTAGCCATGGGCAGTGCACAAGTTGCATCTGTTAATGATGGTACTGCTGGTTATTGGAACCCCGCAGGCCTCGTTGGCGTCAAAGATTATCCTCAGATCAACCTGATGCATGCTGAATATTTCGCCGGTATTGGCAAGTATGATTATGTGGGCTTAGCATTACCAACATCTAATAATAAAAGAACAATTGGCATTACAGGGCTTCGGTTTGCCGTGGATGATATTATGAATACGTTGTTTCTTGTAGAACCCGACGGTTCTCTTAACTACAATAACATCCAGGCCTTTTCATCGGCTGACTATGCATTTATATTTTCATTTGCTCAGAAATTAAAGGAGAGTGAAAAGAAAAATGTTCATTTCGGGTTGAACGCAAAAGTGATTCACCGCAGTGTGGGCAAATTTGCTAAGGCATGGGGCTTTGGACTTGATGCCGGCCTTCAGATTTTTAGCAACAAATGGAAATTTGGCGTTGCTGCAAGAGATATTACCAGCACATTCAATGCATGGTCTTTCACATTTACAGAAAGAGAGAAAGAAGTTTTATATCTGACAAATAATGAAATTCCTGTAAAGTCAACCGAATTAACAGCTCCTCGCCTTGTATTAGGTATTTCAAGAGATTTCAAATTAGGAAAGAAGGCAAGCCTGATGGCAGAGGCAAATCTGGATGTAACATTTGATGGACAAAGAAATACATTGATAAGTGCTGATCCGGTGAGTGCTGATCCAAAAATGGGACTGGAACTGAATATTAATAATGTTTTCTTTTTAAGAGGCGGGATAAATAATTTTCAAAGAGCATTATCGGATGGTGATACACTGAATCAAAAAAAAGTATGGATATATCAACCAAGTGCTGGTGCAGGATTTAAAATTCAGAATGTAACGATTGATTATGCTTTTACAAATCTTGCCAATCAGTCGAACCCACTATTCACTCATGTTTTTTCTTTGCGATTAAATATGGTAAACAATAAAAAAGAAAAAGGCGAATAATCCGTATTTGTTTAAACTTGAATTCAATGAAAAAAATTTTACTTTTATCGTTACTTTTTGTGGGTCTGAAAGGGCTTACACAGAATTATAATAATGAATGGATTGATTATAATAAGACCTATTATAAGTTTAAAGTAGGTGCTACAGGTTTATATCGCATCAACCAACCTTTATTAGTAACCGCCGGGTTAGGCAACATACCGGCTGAGCAATTTCAACTTTGGAGAAATGGACAGCAGATCCCTTTATATACTACTGTGCAAAACGGTGTTTTTACTTCATCCGACTATATTGAATTTTGGGGAGAGATGAATGACGGCAAACCTGATTATGAACTCTACAGAGATCTGGATTACCAGCTAAATGATAAGTGGAGTCTAGAAACAGATACTGCTGCATTTTTTCTTACAGTAAATCCATCCGGAAATAATTTTCGTTTAATGCCAACTGTAAACAGTTTGCCATCTGCAGTAACACCGGAACCTTATTTTATCCATACAGAAGGAAAATATTATAGAGATAACTTAAATTTAGGTTTTGCGAATGTTGTTGGAGAATATGTTTACTCTTCAGCTTACGATAAAGGAGAAGGCTTTACATCTGGAAATATCGGGACTAATGTAAATCTGGCCTATACTTTTGCGGGATTGAATCCTTACACCGGGCCAGGTGCACCTAATCCGGTATTACAGATTAACGCTTCAGGAAATGCATTAAATCCGAGGCAATTTGAAGTCACAATCAACTCTACTCTCAAATCAACGCAAACACTAGATTATTTTGATTATATAAAGGCGACAATCAATTTAACTCAATCTGATATTGCCAGCGGCACAGCAATACTCGGCGTAAAAAATATATGCACAACTTCTCCAGACAGAATGGTAGTTGCAAAAGCAGAGATTACATATGCTAGGCAGTTTAATTTTGGAGGGGCAAATAATTTCATTTTCGAACTTCCTGCAAATCCTGCGGGCAATTATCTTGAAATAGCCGGGTTTAATCATGGGTCTGTCAGTCCTGTTTTATATGACCTTACTAATGGAAAAAGATATGTGGCAGATATAAGTAACCCTTCATTGGTAAAAATTTTACTAGAACCTTCTGCCGTTACGAGAAAGTTATTGCTTGTAACTCAGGTTTCTTCCTATCCAATTGCTGTATCTGCGTTGCAAACCAGAAATTTTGTGAATTATGGTCTTGCTGCAAATCAGGGAAATTTTCTGATCATTTCGCATTCAGCAATATTGAATGGCAGTGGTAGCACCACACCAGTTGAAGATTACAGGGCTTACCGTAGTTCTGCTGCAGGCGGAAACCATAATGCAAAAATTTATATGATTGATCAGCTTACTGACCAATTTGCATTTGGAATAAAGCAACATCCTTTTTCGGTACGTAACTTTCTTCGTTGGACCAGAGCAACATATACTAATCCAATAAAGAATGTGTTTTTGGTCGGGCGAGGAATGAACTATGTTCAAAACAGAATTCATGAATCAAATCCGAATCTTTCATTAATGTCATTCATTCCAACATTTGGTATTCCTGCTTCTGATAACTTATTGGCCGCTGATCCCGGATTGGATGAAATACCAAGAGTTCCTATTGGAAGGTTGTCCGTAATCAATGGAAATGAAGTTGCTGGTTATCTTGAAAAAGTAAAACAATATGAGCAACAACAGGCATTTTCTTCGCCATTAATTAAAGACAAAGCATGGACAAAAAACACCATGCATGTAATCGGGGCTAATGATGGAGCATTGGGCGATATTTTATCTGCCTCGATGAACAGATTCAGAGATATCATTAAGGATACTTCATATGGTGCAAATGTGGCAACATTTAGTAAATTAACGACAGCGCCGGTAGAGCAGGCTAATGCACAAAGAATTTACGGACTTTTTGAAGAAGGACTTGGTATGCTGACTTATTTTGGGCACTCTTCCGCATCTACATTGGAATTTAATCTGGATAATCCCGATGCATACAATAACCCCGGTAAATATCCTTTATTTATATTGCTGGGTTGTAATGCAGGGAACTTTTTTAATTTTTCAATGGCAAGATTATCTTCAAAAGAAACTATATCTGAAAAATATGTACTGGCGGATCACAGAGGTGGTATTGCTACTATTGCCAGCACACACCTTGGGATAGTACACTACCTGGATATTTACAATAGTAGCCTGATGCAAGCAATGTCAACCACCAGCTATGGTAAAACTTTTGGCGAAACGATGATAGATGCCATTACCAAAACATATAATATAACTACGCAGAATGATTTTTATGCCCGTTTCCATTGTGAGCAATCAACATTGCATGGAGATCCGGCATTGCGAATGGATGTATTAAAGGATAAACCAGATTATGCAATTGAAGATCAGCTAATAAAAATTAACCCTTCATTTATTTCAGTGGCAGAATCTTTTTTTAAGGTGGATGCCAAGTTCCTGAATCTTTCAAAAGCTGTTAACAAGAACATTGTAATAGAAGTTAAACGTACTTATCCAAATCTGGTAACAGAAGTAATAAGAAGAGATACAATACCCGGTATCCGTTATGCTGATTCTATAAGTTTTCAGGTGCCAATTTTAGCTACGAGAGATAAGGGCTTAAATAAAATTACTATATGTATTGATGCAGACAATCAAGTGGATGAGTTATATGAATCAAATAATTGTATTACCAAAGATGTATTCATATTTGAAGATGAAATACGACCGGTATATCCTTATAACTATTCAATAATTAATAAGCAAGGCACTAAACTTCAGGCTTCTACGGCGAATGCTTTTGCAACTTTAAAACAATACAAATTTGAAATAGATACTACCAAGCTGTTTAATTCTTCATTTAAACGAGAAAAAACAATTTCCTCAATTGGAGGCGTCATTGAATTTGATCCGGGCATAACTTTTACAGACAGTACGGTTTACTATTGGAGAACGGCATTGGTTCCTTCCAGCGGATCTCCAAATTGGAATTATTCTTCTTTTACTTTTCTGGCAAACCATGCTGATGGTTTTGGTCAATCACATTATTATCAGCATTTGGAATCTAAAACAAATCAGCTTCATTTGAAGACGAATAACAGATGGGAGTTTGATTCTTTATTCCAGAATATATTTGCCAGAAATGCGATTTATCCGGAAGGAGGAACACAACAGGCTGCATATACTGTTGCAGTAAATGGTGCTCAATATATTGGTGGCGGTTGTAATTATAATGCTATTATTCTAAATGCATTTAATCCTAATAGTCTGGCCCCAATACCCAATTCCTTTGATGCATCGGGTGGATTGTATGGTAGCTTGCAGCAAAGTTGTGGTACAAGAAAAGAATACAATTTTGAGTATTTATTTACAGATACAGCAAGCAGAAGAAAGATGATGAATTTCCTAAATAATATTGTGCCAGACGGCTACTATGTTGTAGCTAGAGGAAATATACCTTCTTGGACTGCTGGACCATATCCTGATGTTTGGAGAAATGATACAACATATTATGGTTCTGGAAATTCGTTATATCATACCTTTAAAAATCAAGGCATACCCATTGATAGCTTTAATTCGCCTCGTACTTTTATCTTTATTTATAAGAAAAATAGTTCAGGAAGTTTTCAATCAGTTTATTCTTTTACTCAATCAATCTATGACAATTTAGCACTTACCGCCAATGTCAAGACTTCTGATACTTCAGGTTATATTGAATCACCTCTTTATGGTATTGCAAAAAAATGGCATACCATTAAAATAAATGGTTCGGTATTACCAGATCCGCCGGGTGCAGATTCTGCAAGGTTAAATCTGATAGGTGTAAATATGGCGGGTCAGGAAACAACATTGATGACCAACTTAAATCCTGATTTACAGTCTTTTGATATTTCAGGTGTGAGTGCAGTTGATTATCCATATTTAAAATTGAAATTATACGTAAAGGATAAGATCAATTACACACCATATCAGTTGAAATATTGGCGAATAATATTTGATCCGGTTCCGGAAGGTGCAATAGCCCCGAATATATTTTTGCAGGCAAAAGATACTCTGGAAGCCGGTGAGCCCTATATTTTTAAAGTGGTATTCAAAAATGTTAGCCACATTCCTTTTGATAGTGTCAAAGTCAAAATGTTAGTAACGGATAAAAACAATGTAATTAATATAATACCAGTTTCAAAAAAGCGGCCTCTAACTGTAGTTGGTACTCCAAATGATACCATTCAAATAGCCGCAACTTTAAACACCAGTATTTTGCCTGGCAATAATACATTGTACATTGAAGCTAATCCAGATGATGATCAACCGGAGCAATTTCATTTTAATAATTTTGCTTACAAAAATTTATATGTAAAATTAGATAGCTTAAATCCTTTGTTAGATGTGACTTTTGATGGCGTTCATATATTGAACAGGGATATTGTATCATCAAGACCTGATATTATTGTTAAATTAAAAGATGAAGCACCTTGGCTGGTATTGGACGACACTTCCTTAGTTACATTAAGAGTAAGATTTCCAAATGGAGTTATAAAACGTTATTACTTTAATAATGATACACTTCAATTTACTCCGGCAGGTCAGGCGCCAAATCCAGATAATACTGCCACAATTACATTTAAGCCTTATTTTACTATCGATGGGGAGTATGAATTAATCATCACAGGAAAAGATAAAAGTAATAATAAGGCAGGTGATATCGAATACAGAGTAATATTTGAAGTTATTAATAAGCCAATGATCTCCAATATGCTTAATTATCCCAATCCTTTTACAACTTCGACTGCTTTTGTATTTACAATTACTGGTATTGAAGTACCACAAAATATAAAGATTGAAATCATGACCATTACTGGTAAAATAGTGCGTGAAATAACAAAAGATGAATTAGGACCGTTACACATAGGCAGAAATATCACTGATTTTAAATGGGATGGTACTGACCAGTTTGGACAAAAGCTAGCGAATGGAATTTATTTGTATAGAGTAGTGACAAATCTGAATGGAAAAGTATTAGATAAATACAAAGCCGAAGGTGATAAAACGGATCAATTTTTCAATAAAGGTTATGGTAAAATGTATTTAATGCGATAAGCTTATTACGTATAAATAAAAGAAAAGGACTGCTATTGCGGTCCTTTTCTTTTATCGTAAGTAGTCTCGGATATGAATTGTTACTTTTGCAAATTCAGAAACAAATAAATAATGGCAAAAATCAGTATAAATATTGCAACAGGAAGTTTACAGCAGCAAGAAATGATTGTAGGCATTGACCTTGGAACTACTAATAGTTTAGTAGCTGTAATTCATCCTGAGAATAAAAATCCTGCTGTATTAAAAGAATTTGATGGAACAGCATTGGTCCCGTCTGTTATTCACTTTGGAGATGGCGGTATTGTGTCTGTTGGCGAAGTGGCGAAGTCTAAATTAATTGAAGAGCCACAGCATACAATCTTCTCTGTAAAAAGACTGATGGGTAAATCTTATAACGATGTAAAGGATTATGCCGGATATTACACTTACAAAGTAATTGATGACAATACCGATAGTTTGGTAAAAGTGCAGGTGGGAGATAAGTTCTATTCGCCAATTGAATTATCATCTTACATTTTAAAAGAATTAAAAAATAGAGCCGAACATATATTAAAGACTACGGTTAATAAAGCTGTTATAACGGTGCCTGCTTATTTTAATGATGCACAACGACAAGCTACAAGAGATGCCGGGAAATTAGCGGGGCTCGATGTACTCAGGATTGTTAATGAACCTACTGCTGCCAGCCTTGCATATGGAATTGGTCTGAATAAAGATGAAACTAAAACAATAGCTGTTTATGATCTTGGCGGCGGCACATTCGATGTTTCCATTTTGCGCATAGCTGGTGGTATTTTCGAAGTGCTTTCAACAAATGGAGATACTTATTTGGGTGGCGATGATTTAGACAGGGCCATTGTAAACCACTGGACCGGACAACTAGAAATTACCAATGAAACTCTACAGGCAGATAAAAAGTTGTCGCAGGAATTAAGACTGTTAGCAGAGAAAGCTAAAATACATTTAAGTTCAAACGAATTATTTAAAGGTAATGCCGCATCATACCAGGTAGAATTATCCAAAGTGGATTTTGAAAAACTGATTCTGCCATATATTGAGAAGACGATTAATTGTTGCAGCAATGCGTTAAAAGATGCAGAACTCACTATTAAGGATATTGATGAAGTAATAATGGTGGGTGGCTCTACAAGAGTGCCGTCAGTTAAAAATTCTGTTGCAGATTATTTTGGAAAGCCAGTTCATGATTCATTAAATCCTGATGAAGTAGTGGCATTAGGCGCAGCAGTGCAGGCCGATATACTTGCCGGCAATAATAAAGATTTGCTTTTGTTGGATATTACTCCACTTTCGTTGGGAATAGAAACAATGGGCGGCTTAATGGATATGTTGATTCCCAGAAATTCAAAAATTCCTTCCAAAGCTTCAAGGCAATATACTACGCAGAAAGATGCACAAAGTGGAATACGGATTTCGGTTTATCAAGGTGAAAGAGATTTAGTAAAGGATAACCGAAAGCTGGCTGAATTTAATCTTACAGGTATTCCCGGCATGCCGGCTGGGTTGCCTAAAGTTGAAGTTAGTTTTTTGGTAAATGCCGACGGAATTTTATTGGTGAAAGCAAAGGAATTAAGAAGCGGCGTTGAACAATCAATAGAAGTTAAACCTCAATACGGTTTGACAGATGAGGAAGTTGAAAAAATGCTATTGGATTCTGTTACCAATGCAAAAGATGATATACAGATAAGAGCATTGGTGGAAGC
>JBBSJN010000094.1:0-10747 GCA_038257235.1 Chitinophagales bacterium | reverse complement strand
TTCGACCTCACCCCCAACCCCCTCTCCTTTAGGAGATGGGGCTTTAGACTCCGAACTTTTGGAAAGCTTTACTGGTTGGTGTAGCCAATTTTGTATGTTGGCTAATGGGCCTTGTCCATCAGGACCGGGGCCATATTTATCTACATGTGGTAACTCCAGTGGCAGTTCACTTTCATCCAACGGATGTGCTATGCCATCAATCCATTTAATCGGAAATGGTTCGCCCCAATACCGCTGGCGGCTGAAACCAGCATCCCGCATTTTATAATTGACCTGCCGTTTACCGATACCCAGTTCTTCAATTTTATTCACGGCCACATCAATGGCATCTTTCATCAACATGCCGTTTAAGAAACCGCTGTTACTTAAAGTCGCTTCCTTGGTTGGGTTGGCTTCTTCGCCATTATAATGTTCGCCAATAATATTGGTGATGGGAATATTGAAATGCTTGGCGAATGCAAAATCTCTTTGATCGCCGCAAGGCACCGCCATGATAGCACCTGTACCATAACCGGCCAATACATATTCAGCGATCCAGATAGGAATTTGCTTGCCATCAAAAGGATTGAGTGCATACGAACCGGTAAAGCATCCGGTGATCTGTTTTACATCTGCCTGCCGCTCCCTGTCGCTTCTGCTTTTTACATACTGTAAATATTTTTCAATCTCTTCTTTTTGATCTGCCGTTGTTATTTCAGTAACGAGTTCATGTTCGGGAGCAACTACCATAAAGTCAACGCCGAAGATGGTGTCAGGTCTTGTAGTGTAAACAACAAGTTGGGAGTTGGATGTTGGATGTCGGGAGTCATCTTTATCGGTTTTTCCCTTTGATATTTCAAAACTTATTTCTGCGCCAGTTGATTTACCAATCCAGTTGCGCTGCATTTCTTTCATGCTATCGCTGAAGTCAACCGTTTCTAATCCTTCCAGTAACCTGTCTGCATAAGAAGTGATTCGCAAATACCATTGGCGCATTTTCTTTTTTTCTACGGGATGTCCGCCTCTTTCGCTTACACCGTTTACTACTTCATCATTTGCAAGCACAGTTCCTAATGCTTCGCACCAGTTCACTTCGCCGAATTTGCTAAAGGCCAGACGGCAGTTCATTAAAATTTCTTCCTGCTGTTGTTTTGAATATTTGTTCCATTCGTCTGCTGTGAATGGTTGGACGTTCTGGGTTGGATGTTGGATGTTGCCTTCCCTTTCGAAATGCTTTATTAAATCTGTTATTGGTTTTGCCTTGTTATCTTTTCTGTCATAATAACTATTGAAGAGTTGCAAAAATATCCATTGTGTCCATTTATAATAATTGGGGTCACTGGTTTGCACTTCTCGACTCCAGTCGTAGCAGAAACCGATATTATCCAGCTGTGCTTTGAAGGTGGCAATATTTTTCTTAGTCGTTTCCGCAGGATGCTGGCCTGTGTCCAAAGCATATTGCTCGGCTGGTAAACCAAAACTGTCGAAGCCCATAGGGTGCAGTACATTAAAGCCTTTTAATCTTTTATAACGACTGAAAATATCGGATGCGATATAACCCAACGGATGACCAACATGCAAACCGGCACCACTTGGATATGGAAACATATCCAGCACATAATATTTTGGTTTGGGAGATCCTTCGGCAGGCTCAGGATTCTCTACTTTGTAAGCATTTGACTCTTTCCATTTTTTCTGCCATTTCTTTTCTATCTCCCTGAAATTATATTCCATATCAATTTTGATTCTTATTTATTATGATGACACTTACAAAATGCTCAGTAGAATACCGAACGATGAAGTACTATTCATTTTCTCTCTTTCACCGAAAGAAAAAAATGAACAAACTACTGTTGCAACGGAAGTTGATCCTTCGGCTTCGCTCAATACAACACTACAGCTGGGCTGACACTTCGACTCCGTTCATACTTCGGCTCCGCTCAGTATTCTTTAACAATTTTCTTGTATTTCATACGGCAATATGAACCGGTAACCACCGTTTAACCTAACCTGAGGGCAGGCAAAACGGGTCGCAAAAATACTGATTGTAGAGCTGAATTGGTTAC
Organism: Chitinophagales bacterium; assembly: GCA_038257235.1. GTDB lineage: Bacteria > Bacteroidota > Bacteroidia > Chitinophagales > Chitinophagaceae > JJ008. Next base: position 8,702 of record JBBSJN010000094.1, on the reverse strand, counting down.
TTTTGACCGTCTGAACGGATGGATGTAATAAAGAAATAAAAAAAAATGTTCATCCGGGCAGGCAGCAACCCAAAAAAATTCAAAATACTATAGAATGGCGCAAACCGGAAAATCTTCCATTAAGAGAGGCAAACCTTCATACTTTATGTCCATACTAGGTGTTACCCTGGTTTTGTTTTTACTTGGCATCATCGGCTGGTTAGTTATTAATGCTAATAAGCTGGGTGACTATTTTAAAGAAAATGTGGAAGTAAGGGCTTATCTGCGTGGCGACCTGAATCCCAAAGACAGTGTTGCATTAATGGATTACATCACTAATAAACCATATGTAAAATCTATCCAGTATGTGTCGAAGGAAGAGGGGAAGAAAATATACATGGAAGAAGAAAATGAGGACTGGAGTAAAGTGCTTGATGAAAATCCGCTACCCAATGCTATTTACTTTAAAATAAAAAGGCAATATGTGCAGGTGGATACGATGGCAGCAATTCAGGCCGATATTGAAAACCAGACCTATGTGAGTGATGTGAAATACCCGGCGGCTCTTGTTGACAAGCTGAATAAAAACATAAGAACTGTAAGCATTGGCTTACTGGCATTGGTTATTGTTATTTCTATTGTCGTAATCTTTTTGATTGATAACACAATCAGGCTGGCGATGTTCAGTAACCGATTCTTAATAAAGACCATGCAGATGGTAGGCGCCACCCGTTGGTTTATTGCCAAACCGCTTAATGTGAAAGCAGTAATTAATGGCGCCACTAGTGGTGTGATTGCCTCTGCTTTATTATATGTAGTAATAATTTTTGCAGAAAACTCGGTAGACTGGTTGAAAACTATTCATGACAATAAATTACTTATCTTTTTATTCCTGATATTAATTGTAATTGGAATTGCCATTACTGTTTTCAGCACTCACCGCAGTGTGATCAAATATTTGAGAATGAAGCTGGATGATTTATATTAAAGGAAATCGATAGACGACGGACCACAGACCATAGTATTTTTGTTTAAATTAATGAGTCCTTTATAATCAATTCTTTTCTGTGGACAATGGACAGTGGACTTCCCGACTTTTTCTTATATTGCAGACCCAAAAAAGAACGAAATGAGCAAGACAAAAGATATTTCGATGTTTGACAAAGAGAATTACAAATGGATGCTGATTGGCATTGTTGTAATAGCGATTGGTATGTTCCTTTTATCAGGTGGTAAAAGCAATAATGATCCGACGGTATTTGATAAAAGTGCGGTTTACAGCACCACAAGAATCACTATTGCGCCAATTCTTATCCTTGCAGGACTGGTAATTGAAGTAATTGCCATTTTCAAGAAACCCCGTCCGAACGGAGTCATCCGGGCGGGCAAAACAAGCAATTAGTTAATCGGTTTGTATAAAAAATATTTTTAAAGGCGATGCTGGAAACTGTATCGCCTTCTTTTATAAAACAAACATCTCAAAAACCAATGAACATCTACCAATGAGTATTCTTGAAGCTATAATCATTGCTATTGTAGAAGGCATTACTGAATTTCTGCCTATCTCTTCCACCGGCCATATGATCATTACTGAAAAATTGTTGGGAATTCCCTCTACTGATTTTACCAAGTTGTTTACCGTAGGTATTCAATTGGGTGCAATTCTCGCCGTTGTTGTTTTGTATTGGAAAAAGTTTATTGACCCGATAAGAAACGGCAAGTGGGCTTTTTATGGCAAACTGATCATTGCCGTTATTCCTGCGCTGGTATTAGGCTTTATTTTCTCTGATAAGATAGATGAGCTTTTAGAAAGCACCATGACAGTAGCTATTTCATTAATAGCAGGTGGTATTGTGCTTTTGTTTATTGATTCCGTTTTTAAAACTCCAACCGTTGATACGGATGAAAAGATAAGTTATCTAAAAGCATTCATTATTGGCCTTTGGCAATGTATTGCCATGATACCTGGAGTAAGCCGCAGTGCTGCAAGCATTATTGGCGGCATGCAACAAAAACTGACGAGAAAATTAGCTGCTGAGTTTTCCTTCTTTCTCGCTGTGCCAACAATGGCAGCAGCCACCGGGTACAAATTGCTGAAGGGATATGATACAATTACCACAGAGCATATCAAACTATTTGCTATTGGTAATGTAGTGGCTTTTATCGTTGCTTTAGTGGCCATCAAGTTTTTTATCGGCTTTTTACAAAAGCATGGTTTCCGATTCTTTGGTTATTACAGAATTATTGCCGGAATTATCCTTCTGATACTCATGGCAACTGGTTATCTGTCAAAATAAATTTCAAAAAATACCCTTTAAGTGGTATTGGAACATGGATGGATTTATTTATCTATGTAAAAAATTAAACCAAGAAACAACCCTGGCAACATTTTAATTACCAGAGTTGTTTACTTGGCGGGCATTATATTACAAAATTTCTAATCAAAAAAACACACATGAAACCACTTATTTTATTCCTACTGGCAGCCATAACGCTGACTTCTTGCACTAATTATGGTAAAAAAGTAAAAAGCAGTAATATAGAAGTATATTATAATGATGGCATTACTGAGGATCAGGCTCAGAAAACTGCTGATTATATTTATAAACTGGATACAGACCCTGAAACCAAGGACAACAAAAAAAGTTTTCAACTTAATAAAGACGGAGATACCATTAATTGTAAAATGGTGGTGAATGAAGAAAAATATAAAGACATTCCTGTTGCAAGTTTTGAAGCAATTGGCGGCCTTATTTCAGCCAATGTGTTTGATGGCAAGCCAGTAAATATGATTCTTTCTACCAATAAGTTCAAGCCTCTTCAAACAGTTTATTTTAAAAAAATGGATAAAGAGAATACCGATTTGTCACAATACGGTGAGAAAATAACTGCTGGGAATATAGAAGTGTATGTAACAGAAGAAGCCACTATGGAAGACGGAGAAGCACTTGCCCGGTTACTTAACAATGAAATGCGTCCAACAAGTATCATCAGTTTTCAATTAACAAAAGATGCCGATGGAATGAATAGTGTACGGATGGTGTCATCGGAAGAGAAAGTGGCAAACCTATCTGACGAAACCATTACTAACATGGCTGCCAAAATTTCTGATGGAGTTTTTAACGGAAGTCCGATTGTATTTGAATTTACCGATACACAATTCAATACTATAAAAACATTTACTTACGATCCGGAATAAATCATTACTAATATTTTTAAAACCCCTCTCGCCTTTGGCAAGACGGGTTTTTTATTATAGCCATTGAAATCCCTATTTTTACTACAAAGCATTAACTATGCAAACGGCTCCTAAAAAAGTAGTGAATGGCTGGGCTATGTACGATTGGGCAAGCTCTTCTTATAACCTTGTAATTACGTCCACTATATTCCCCACCTATTTCGAAGCTGTGGCAGTAGATGATGCCAGTGTATCCAAATCAACAGTTACATTTTTAGGAAGGCATTTTGAAAATACTGCATTATATAATTATGCCATTGCGTTAGCATTTCTTATTGTGGCTGTGATGTCGCCATTACTTTCATCCATTGCAGACTACAAAGGAAATAAAAAGAAATTTTTGAATTTTTTCCTTACAATGGGAAGCCTTGCTTGTGCCATTCTTTATTTTTTTGATGGCAGCACACTTGAATTAGGAATTATTGCGATGATCATTGCCTGTGTGGGATTTTGGGGCGGCCAGGTTTTTTATAATTCTTTTCTACCCGAAATTGCTGCTGTAGAAGACCGGGATAAAGTTAGTGCCAAAGGGTTTGCCTATGGATATCTTGGCAGTGTGTTATTACAATTAATATGTTTTGTATTTGTATTAATGCATGATAAAATTGGCATTACCGAAGGCAAAGGCTCACAAATTTCTTTCTTGCTGGTGGGTATCTGGTGGTGGGCTTTTGGTCAGTATGCCTTACGTCGTATGCCAAAACCTGTACCAGCTGGTAGCGGAGACGAAAAACATATTTTATCAAAAGGATATAAAGAGCTCCAAAAGGTATGGACACAATTAAAACAAATTCCTGTATTAAAAAGATACTTATCCTCTTTCTTCTTTTTCAATATGGGTGTGCAAACAGTAATGCTTGTAGCAGCTCTCTATGGTAAAAGCGAACTGGAAATTCCAACGGAAAACCTGATCATTGCTATTCTTATCATTCAATTAATTGCTATTCCCGGTGCTTATATTATCTCCTGGCTTTCTTCAAAGATTGGAAACATTAAGACTTTGATGGTTTTAGTCAGCATGTGGATTGTAATGTGTTTTATCGCCTACACATTACCCAAAGGTGGCATTTACGAATTTTATGCATTAGGCGCAGCCGTTGGTTTTATTATGGGTGGCATTCAATCACTAAGCCGCTCTACTTATGCCAAGCTAATGCCTGAAACAAAAGACACTGTTTCCTTTTTCAGTTTTTATGATGTAACAGAAAAGCTGGCGGCAGTAATCGGTATTTTTAGTTTTGGTATGATCACAGAACTAAGTGGATCACAAAGAAATTCAATAATGGCTTTGGCAATATTCTTTGTAATTGGCCTTTTATTATTATTTTATACGAAAGCTGCAAAGCCCCCAAAATCCCACGAAGGGAGACTTTAGAACCCTAAAGAAAATAATTGTTATTATGAAACTCTACTCAATCAATACAGGATATTTTAAATTAGATGGCGGTGCTATGTTTGGCGTAGTTCCAAAAAGTATGTGGAATAAAATTAACCCTGCTGATGAAAACAATCTTTGCTCCTGGGCATTGCGTTGTTTATTGATTGAAGACGGGAATCGTTTAATACTCATAGACAATGGAAATGGCGACAAGCAAGATGAAAAATTTTTCAGGCATTATTACCTGCATGGTGATGACACATTGGATAAATCATTAGCCAAACATGGTTTTCACAGAGATGACATTACCGATGCTTTTCTCACACATCTGCATTTCGATCATTGCGGTGGTTCCATTAACAGAGAAGGAGATAAGCTGGTTACTGCATTTAAGAATGCCACCTACTGGAGCAATAAAGCACATTGGGATTGGGCTGTACATCCAAACGACAGAGAGAAAGCATCATTCCTGAAAGAAAATATTTTACCGATTGAAGAAAGCGGCCAGTTAAAATTTGTAGATGTAGCAACAACTAAGGAAGGCAAATTGGGTGAGACGAATTTCGTAGAAAACATATCTATCCGCTTTGTAAGCGGCCACACTGATAATATGATGTTGCCACAAATCAAGTATAAGGACAGAACTATTGTTTATATGGCTGATCTGTTACCATCACAAGGACATATTCCTATTCCGTTTGTTATGGCTTATGATATGTTTCCACTAACTACGCTGAACGAAAAAAAATCTTTCTTAGATGAAGCACTTGAAGGAGACTATACACTTTTCTTTGAACATGATCCGGTATATGAATGTTGTAATCTGCAGCAAACAGAAAGAGGCATCAGGCCCAACAATTTTTTTAAACTGGCTGAAATATAAGATGCTGCTTCAAAGAGTTTTTTCTTTGGCAAAGACGCAGAGGCGCAACGATTGTGAATCAATGTATTCTTCTTTGCATCTTTGCGAGAAATTTTTATTTTTTGAACTTTTGAAACAGCCTCGATATTTATTTCCTTTTGATAAGAGAAGTTAGCGGATGCAGGAGGTTACTGTAGCCCATCATATCTATTTTCACCTTACCCACCGTTATAGGGCTTTCTATTCTTAAAGGAATATGATTCGCATCATCGGAAACCCAGACTGTCATATTTTCCCCGCCTTCAAATATTGTTCCTTTCAATAAAAGCGGTTTAATTTTTATTGCATTGAACTTTCCGTATTTTGTTTTTATCTCCTCCCGGCCTGCATAACGGATATACATATTAAAAACCTCATTATCCAAAAACAAGGAGAAAGGGATTTTATCATCTTTCCTTAATTTGGAAAAATCAATATTGCGGGCATAATACATGGCACTAACCACATCCTGCACACAAGCCGGTACTTTGTACACCCCTTCTGTGGTAACAGCCGTATTGGCTGTTTTATTAAAAGTAACATTCTGATATATTTTATAACCGCCTTCATTTACATTCCTGATAAATTTCAATGGCTGCATTGTAGCGGTATCAATATAAGACTCATATTTATCCCTTACTTTATAAATCCAATCGTAAGAAGAGTTTGTTTGTCCTTCGCCGGCAACATGATAAACCGGCCTGTTGTTAATTGTTTCCAGATTGCTGGTAAATGTAGCATTGCCAGCAGTGACGTAAATGCCGGCAACCGCATAAAAAACAGTAAATGAAATTTCTTCTTTTACATTGAATGCAACATTTTTTATTCCACAGAAACTATCCTGCGGTGGTGTAACCGCTGTTTTAGTGAAGCTGAATAATACAAGTGCTAATGGGGCCAGTAATTTAATTTTTCGCATATTCATTATTTCCTTTCATAATTTTTTTAATCCTTAAAATCAATAAACTTCCCACTACTGCCGGAATTATCAAATTGATAAACCAGATACTCGCTGTAGCTAATGTTATTCCCAGTTCGTTGGTTGTGTACAAACTTACAATAGCTATCAGTATTTTTCCCCGTTGTGCCAGTTCTGCAATTGCAATAGTTGGTATAACCGCCATTACCAGAAATGATACACTCACCGTCCAAAAAGTTTGCCACCATAAAATGTCAACATCAAACAAGAGAAATAACATATAATATTGAACGATGAAAACGGCAAAACGTAACAGGGACAAAGACAATAACTTCAACAGTAACGTTGCATTAAAACCCTCTAAAGCCTTTACCAGATAAGCAAACCGTTGGCTGCCGGGTAATCGTTCTACTAATTTTACAAGCCATGATAATCGAAAATAAAAAAGTGTTAAAAAAACAATTGCAGCTACTACACCATACAAAATTACATTGATCCACATGGCAGAGATAAGATGCTGCTCCATTATCCCATTTTTCAAAAGCAGCAATCCAATCAATCCCATAAGTAAGGTAATTATCAACTGACTAATACTCCCTACAATGGTTATTGAAATTGTTTTTAGCCTGCTTCCTTCATTCATATACAGCACTCTTCCCAGATATTCCCCCATTCTGTTGGGTGTGCTTACCGCAAACGAAACACCAGATAAAACAGCCTGCAATGCTTTTAAAAAACTAACCCGCTGAATTTCTTTAATTGAAATTCTCCATTTTATTGCCTCGATAGACCAGTTTACGACCATCAGCAGTAACACAACTATCAGGTTAAAAAGCATAGGGCTGCCAAGCGATTCTTTGATACCGTGCCATGCCTGCTCCAAACCCGGTTGATTTTTTATTTGCCGGTATATAGACCATCCCAGCCAGATAAACAATAAAGGGCCAAGGAAGTAATTAATAAATATTTTGATATTTTTGTTGACTTTCATTCACCTTCTCCGCATATTGGCGGGGTCTTGTAAAAATACATTGCTGTTTGCAAAAGACTGCTAAAATAATACTCGGCATTGACCCCGGCACTATTGCAATGGGTTATGGACTAATTACGGTTACAGGTAATACCATCACTTTATTAGAATTAGGTGTATTAAAACCGGGCAATATAAAAGACGGGTATAAAAAACTCCAACTGATCTTCAATACAGTGAGTGGATTAATCACCAAATATCAACCTACTGATTTTGCTATTGAAGCTCCCTTCTTTGGAAAAAATATACAAAGTATGCTGAAGCTTGGCAGAGCCCAGGGTGTTGCTATTGCTGCCGCCATGCGGCACGGACTTACCGTTACAGAATACTCTCCCAAAAAAGTAAAGCAATCAGTAACAGGGAATGGAAATGCAGATAAGGAACAGGTGATGAAAATGCTGCAAACATTACTTTCATTTAAACATTCCACCAAACAATATGATGCTACTGATGCTTTGGCAGTAGCCATGTGTCATCATTTTCAAACAAATTCCGTTATTGGAAAAGCAACAGCAGGTTTAAAAGGCTGGGATGAGTTTATAAAGAAAAATCCCGGAAGAATTACAAAGAAGTAGCTACAAAGCCGCAATAATTTTTTCCAGCACTTTCTTAAGGCTCTCTGCCGAAGCCTGTGGTTTTGGTTGAGTAAAATTTAAATCGTTGGCTGTGTTAATCGGAATCAAATGCATATGTGCATGCGGCACTTCCAAGCCAACTACACTGATGCCGCAACGATTACAATCAAAAACCTTTTCTATAGCCAATGCTATAGGTTTTGCAAACAATAACATTTCTCCAAGGTAATCATCAGGCAAATCAAACAGTTTATCTGTTTCCTTTTTTGGAACGACCAGTACATGGCCTTCACGCAGTGGAAAAATATCAAGGAAGGCAAAGAATTTTTCATTCTCTGCAATTTTATACGATGGAATTTCTCCTGCTATTATTTTTGAAAAGATAGTCATGCCTCCAAAAATTTTTGATTTAACTGAAAGTAAATAATATTTTATTCTCCTGAACATTTAAAAAGCTAATGATTTCATTTAAAACTATCGCAGTCACAACCCACCCCTCTCTAAATTTCTTTCTATGAATATATCCTTTCCCCTCCGAAGGAAGGGATGCAAGTCTCTTTTATTGAATTTAATACGCTTAAGCGAATTCGAAAAGCTAAATCTCGTAAATAAAAAAGCCCCCGCATTTGCGAAGGGCCGTTTTTTGTGCTCAGGGTATATTATATTGAAATCTCTTCAATCT